>CAYGFI010000092.1:0-19416 GCA_964349045.1 uncultured Chitinophaga sp. | reverse complement strand
TGTAAAAAATAATGCGTAATTAATTGTATATATTAATTTTACAGAATTTCAAAGATCTTTTCGATATTTTTTATTCAGTGAATAATAAGCAGCGCGATTTTCAGCATAATTTCGAATCAAAACTATTCAATAATAACAGTGGGTGGGTTCAATATTAAATCAAAAAGGTTAGTTATTTTAACTTTTAGCTGGTAATCCATGATACCTGTTTTACCTGCCTCAATACCTGGTTGCTCTGCTTTGCAGATGCCTCCATAAAATAAACAGGAATACCATTAAGATTTAAAGATTCCTGGCATCAGCTTAGGAAAATCAATTATTGCCAGAATGGAAAAATATAAACTACGGGATTAAAATGAATTTTTTCGAATAAATCAGATCCGGACTTTGAAACCGGATAATATAAATACCACGGGAAGTAATCTGATGGTTCGAATGATGTTTCCATGACAGGGTATTCCTTCCTGCAGGTAATGTTTTATTATTTAGAATTGATAATAACTGACCTGAAACAGAATAAACGGATAAAGAAATCCATTGAGGTTTAATTAAATCGAAAACAAATTCCACATTATCCTTACCCGGAAAATACACAATTTCAAAAGGGAATAATTTGTTTCCCTTTTCAAGACCTGCAACATAGTTTTCAAACGAACCCGATTGGTAATGTGAAACTCCCTTATGAGTTGCCAGCCATACTGAACCATCCTTATCGAAAGCGATGTCATAAACCGTATCGCAAACCAATCCGTCCTTTTTCTGAAGGGACTGCCAAACAGGGTTTTTGTAAATGGAAAGGCCGCCTTTTGTAGCTATCCATATATCTCCCATGGGAGATTCATTTATGTCAAGTACATAATTATTAACCAATCCCTCAGAAACAGTAAAAAGCGACCAACCCGACTTCGCGTAAGTACCTACGTGCTTTTCCAATCCTGCACTTGTTCCAAACCATTGATTACCTTTTGAGTCAACAAACACCGCGGTAATATCTCCTGATAACGGACTGATCCCATATTCGCTTGTCCATCTGCTTGCTCCTGTTATACCATCCACTGTATTCACAAAACGGCCTATTCCGCCTGAGGTAGCCACATAAAGACTGTCTTTATGACAGTAAATTTTCCGGACAGGAGCATTGGGAATATTTGCAGGGAAAAAGCTGTAGACTATAGAATTCCATATTGTATTCTCCAGGTAGTTTATACCTGCGGATGCAGCAGCAAACTGGGTACCAAGTTTATCACGGCTTAGAGAAAGTATTTCATTTCCCAATAATCCATTTGATTGGGCGTAGGAAACCGGGTTTGAAAATTCTCCCCCGGAATAATCAGCAACGGTAAGACCTCCTGTTGTTGCAATCCAGATAGTTGCAGGTACATTTGCTTCATCAAGCAATAAATCGTTAATGGAAGGAAACGACAGGAAACTTCCTGTTCCATAATTTAACCAGGTAATCCCATCAAAGACAGAGAGTCCCTGGTTGGTTCCGAAATACTTATTTCCGTTTTCACCAATATAAATTGCCTTTACCACATCACCTGCTAAACCTGCAAAAGATGTGGATATTTTTTGAGCATCAACTGTTAAGCATATAAAGAACAGGCATCCGGATATAAGATATCGCAAATACATAACAGGAAAATTTACTTTTTGTAAAAGACTTCAATAAAACCTGAATCGCCCGGATTAATCTTTACAATATATGAACCGGGTTTTAAATGATTGATATTTAACCGGTATGGCTCACCTGCAGTTTTTGGTATTATATTTTCGTTATAAACCAGGACACCGCTTATGCTGTAAATATTCACAACAATAGTTTGGTATTTTGCCTGGACAGGGAGGTTGAAATTCAGATAATCCGCGGCAGGATTAGGATAAAGGATTAATTTCCCTGTACCTTTTTGGGTAGTTATTCCAATTGTATGGTTCAGTACCATGAACTGAATGCTTGCCTCAGTAAATCCATCGGTAGCTGTTACAGTCACCAGGTAATCGCCCGTATAGGTGTCATTTGCACTAACGGTAAGATGATTTCCAAGAGTACTGAATACCAGGTCGGCAGCAGAGCATGATACTGTAAAGGAGAGGGGATCAGAATCCTGATCGAAAAACAAAACTGTCAGATCATCAACAATCAGGAGTGACTGGTTTCTTTCGGTAATATTGAAATCAGGTATATCAGAGGTTGCAACAACGGAATGGTTCATCTGCGTTGAGCTTGTTACCAGTCGCACAGAGCCATACCCGTCGGCATTCATCCAATGGTCGTTATATTGTGCTTCAGGAACCCAAACTGAGCCGAAAAAATTATCACGGGTTCCGTCCTGATCATCATTATCGCAATAGGCCAGGCTCATGCCCATGAGTTTATTTTCAGCAAGTACGATCCTTGAGTTTTCGGGATTACTGTTGGAATATGAATCTCCATAAACTTTCATGGAAAATTCATAAGTATAGACATTCCCGTTTCGTTTCATTATGAAATCAGGAAAATGGGATGCATAATTTTCAGTTACCCTGTTGCTCCAGTCAGTACCGGAGATATCACAGGCAACAAGGTCTGATGATGTGCCTCCATCGGCAGGTTTACTGGTTGCAAGATGATAGGAAAAGGCATTCTCAGCGTTTTGTCCCAAGCTGGGGTTATTGTCGAACACATGCAAACCACCCGATTTATTTTCGTCGATAAATATCTCCACAATGTCAAAATCGGGGTAACCGCCTCCCGGATAAATATAGCCATCAATGAAGGAATCATCGGTGACTCTAACCAGGTAGTACATCAGGTTTTCAGAAGATGACCATGAAACTTTAAAATCGGCATGAAAATCAGATGAATCGATATCCTCTCCCCAGGTAATCCAGGTCTGGTCGATTGGGTACCAATTTGCCGCTGCCCAGCAATCGTCATTTTCTTCACCGTCGAAAACAGGCAGAGTTTCAGCTTCCATTGCAATTACAGTTGTTTTTAGTAAGGAAGGATCGGTACTAACAAGTTCTATTCCCATATTATATCCCAGGTTGCGGGAATACTGCTTTTTCACCGGATCATTCCAATGCTCACAGATACCCAGACTTCCCATGATATAACCGTCGTTTTCGGGATCATAATTAATGCCAGACGGCCAGAAGCTCTTATCTGCAGCCTGGAGGAGGTAATCATCCACGGCGCCAAACTGAGGACGGGCCTTTCCCGGGCCGGTAGGATTGGTGAATTCGGCACGCAGGAAATCCATGCAAACGGATTCAATGGCAACAGGATCCTGGGCTACAAAAATGGAGTTGGGCCAATCGCCCTTAAAAGGAGCCGTATTCCATTTCACGGGTTTTTCTACGGCTTCGGTACCACCCCACAAGCCATCAATCATAAAAAGCATAGTGTTCCCCCCTAATTTTTCGTGACCCATCAGGTCGGTCAGAACCCTGTAAACTCCATATTCAGTGCGTACAGGAATATCATTCTCAGGTGCGATAAGTCCGTTGTGCAAATGTTCAGCCCCGGGACGCGTGTGTGAACCGAAATTATTTTTTGTATTGAGGGTTACACCTCCGCGGGCATGGGCCTTTAGCGCTGCAATATTTACCAGGTAATCGGCATTCTGCATTTCGGTGTAAAGTTTGTCTGAGACAGCCGGCATCACAGTACCTTTGTCGGAGTAAAAAATAACCGGACTGCCGGGAATGGTAAGTTTTGTTCTGCCGAGATCGCTATGGTCCTTATCTACATATTTTACATCGGGAAATTGTGTTATCAACTGGTCATAAACATGTTTGTAGATATGAGCAATGGGATCTCCGAGGTAAATATTTTGCTGGAGCACCCCGGCTTCATATACGAGCTGGTTTAAAAGTGCGATCATAGCTGCCGGAGAGGTTTCGGCCATGCCATAATATGCCGATGCCCAACTTGCTGTTGTAAAAGATAAATCAGTGGGATTTGTCAGCCATCCTCCTCCTCCGAGATTTACCTTGATGAATATTTTTTCTCCTGCCACATAATCAACACTTCCACGACCTTTTTGCTGGTTAAAGGATTTGAAAAGAGCAGACCATGCAGCCTTTACATCCGTTGTGCCGGCAAGTTTCATAATGGCCTTATCCATCATACCGTTTACAACCTGCTGGTTGTTATTCTTTGCTAAAAAGTAACCATCTGCTCCCCTGATCGGGTCATTGGGTTTATTTGTGCAGTTTTGATCCGTGGCATCAGGATCCCATGCCCATACTACGCGTCCGGGGAAGATCCCACGTGGCTCACCATAAGGTACATTGGCAACAATTCCCGACGCTTTGGAAGATTTATATTGTGCATAAATGGTTTTCAGGTTAATATTGGAAGCCAAAGCAAACAGGGAAATTGCAATGAGAAAAAGACCCGATGCAACTACAAACCTGGACCTTTTCATTTTTAATTTTGCTTTACGAAAAACCATTACCGAACCTGAAAGCGCCAGGAGATAAAGGATAAATGCGGACATAACCGGGGCTGTGGCACGCATGCAGGGATAAGCAGCCCGCGAAGGTTTGGGTATGACCCGGATGAGAAACCAGGCCGTGGAAATTATTCCAATTATGATAAAAATAATTTTAAATGGAATTTTATATCTCACCAGTTTATTAAAAATCTTCAGGAATCTTCGGGGAACGGAATTCATAATTGAAATAATTTGATTGGTTGTACCATGAAATAAATTAAGTCAAAACTATTTTATAAAAAACAATTATCGGTTCACTAACAAATCAAATAGGTTTGTTATTTTAACTTTTGGATAATATTCTTTTTACAGGATTCAATATGAGAGAGCCAATATAAAGGAAGTATATTACATTTATCAAAAAATATAAATATACAATATATGAATAGTTTTGAGAATACAGAAATTTTATGGAATCAGTTCCGTTCAGGTCTGAAATTATTTATCCTGTCCAAAGTTAAAAATGAAGATGATGCTGATGATATTATGCAAAATGTATTTCTGAAAATTCATGATAATATACATAGCCTGAAAGATAAATCAAGGATTAAACCATGGATTTACCAGGTTACAAGAAACCTGATAATTGATTATTTCAGGATTTCAAACCGCAGCCGGAAGTTTAACAAATTAAAAGTTGAGCCGGCAATTGATTCCTCAACCAACAAATACATGGATGTGGCCATCAGCGATATGATACAAATGATGAATGAACTTTCAACAGAATATTGTGAAGTTCTTTGTATGACGGAATTGGAAACCATGACCCTGAAACAATATGCTGAAAAAAAGGGGCTTAGTTATTCCGGCGCAAAATCACGCGTACAAAGAGCCCGGAACATGCTAAAAGATATGCTTCTGAAATGTTGTCACTATCAATTCGATAAATATGGAACAGTGTATGATATCCAGCCAAAATGCTGTTGTTGCACCCCATAAAATAAATTCTGAAATTTTCTGCGTCCTTTTTTGAGGGTCTTCGTCTATGGTATGAAATTAAAGTTAAATCACTTTTAAATCTTTCATATCATGGAACAAATAATTGGAATCTTCGAATTTATTCTTAAATCATTTCTTCACATCTGGCCTTACCTTTTGGTGACAATTCCTTTTGCCGTAGTAATAAACCTTTCAGGAGCTTCAAAATACATCAACAGGGCTTTTGGAAAAAATCCTCTGCTATCGGTCTTACTTGCAACGGTTGTTGGCGCTTTTAGCCCGTTCTGTTCCTGTGGAGTAATTCCGGTAATCAGTTCACTGTTAATCGGGGGAGTTCCCCTGGCGCCGGTAATGTCGTTCTGGCTTGCATCTCCATCAATGGATCCGGAAATTTTCTTTCTCAGCAGTTCTGTGTTAGGCTGGGAACTATCAGTATGGAGGCTTACTTCAACTTTTATTATAAGCCTGTTTGCCGGTTATTTGACGCACATCGCTGCTATCAAAGGATATATCAGCAACGATATTTTAAAAACAAGGAGCCCGGAAGGAAATCAGAATTCAATCAAATCTTTCATGAAATCTTTCAGAAATGTATTCAGGAAAAAGCAGGTCAGAATGGGAGTAATTCCCGTCGTTCCGGTATCTTTAAACCCAATTTGTTGTCAGGTGTCTACTGAACAGTTATTAGTTGTGAACCAGGATTCCATTCAAACTGAGGCGGATGGATGTAATTGCAACAATTCGGAAAAAAAAGAGAATGCCAGTTACAGGAACAGATTATTTGAAGAAATAATGAAGGCGACAATTATGGTAACCAAATTCATGGGTATTGCATTTCTGATCACCGCATTAATTAAATTTTATCTTCCGGATAGCCTCTTAACAGGAATTGTGAAAGGGAACTCTGTTTTACAGGTTACTCTGGCAACATTAATCGGCATACCGATGTATGCAAGCAACATTACCGCGTTACCCGTCGCAGGCGGACTGATTGATATTGGGCTCAATAAAGGAGCGGCACTCTCATTTCTTATTGCAGGCGCTACAACAACACTTCCGGCTATGATTGCTGTCTGGGGAATTACAAAAAGAAAAGTATTTTTTCTTTATCTTTCATTTGCTCTCTTTGGAGCCTTTTTAGCAGGTATGTGTTTTAACCTGTTTAACTGAGTGAAAGTTTAACCATACCAGGGCCCATTACTATCTAATGGTCCTTGGTATGGGAGAGTTGATAAGGCATTAACCAGTTTTTCAATATCAAATTTCTTCATTTGCCTTTTCGGTACAGTTAAAACATCCACCGCACACCATACTTATCTTTACAACTTCCATAATAATCGCCCCAAAACATTTCCTGTAATTCTATTTTTCACATATTTCTTTCAATTTTTCCAATGCCCTGGGCCAGGTATCTAAAAAGTAAGACTTGAATTCATCGTTGGAATCCATGTCAACCGAAAGTAAGGTCTTGCCCCTGACATTTTTAAATGTGTAGTTTTCCAGAGCGCCTGCCCACTTGTCGGCCTCAGAACCGCTTGTAATTTCTTTTCCATCCTTGAAAATACCAAGGTGTTCAATACTCACAAATTTGTCAGGGATATTCTCTTTGATTCTGCTTATCATGCCACCCGTTTTTCCATCCTGGCCAGTTCCCAGAAAAATGATTTTTGAACCTTTTTTCCATGAACCTCTGAAATGTGATGTTGGGTTGAATTCGGCTGTCCATTCTGTATATTTTATCTTATCGAACATGGTGCGATAAACTTTTTCAACCCCGGCATTTATCTCTTTTTCGAAATGTAAAACTTCTGTTCCGCCCGAAATTTCAACATATTTTTTAAAGTTACTTAAAATAGCCTGCCAACCTGTTTGTTGCATTTCAATAGAGTTTATCTGTTCTGCTTCAAAGTTTTCAGTCACAACCGTTGCATTACCCTTTGAAACAAAGGATACCTGCACTTTTCTTCCATCATCAAGAGCATATTCTATTTGCTTATACCGGTCAACCTTATTGTATTTTCCTGTAAAGTCAAAACCGTTGCTACCGTCTTTGGCTTCCATGCGATACAAGAATTTCCCCCCAACACGTAAATCATTTTCTGCCCTGGGTGTATGCCAGTCGTCGGATGCATAATTCCAATGGATAATGTGATTTGGGTCCGTCCAGTAGTTCCAGACTTTTTTAACCGGAGCTTCAATTATTGCTTTTATGATAATAATTGCGTTTTTTGCTGTTGTTTTCATAATATAAACATTGAATCGTTACTGCCAGTTTCAATTTAATAATGAAAACTTTGTCGACTTGCTCAAACCTATTATGCATGCAAATGACAAATGAAGGGCGGATTTGGACAAGCTTTTTGTTTACCGGCACTTTGAAATAAATAACAATTTCTGATTCTGAATGTTCAGTAATTTTGAGGAGATTTATAATAAAATTCTTTGTTCCATTTTCATTTCAGTTTTATTTTGTCCGAAACAGAATGAAGCCGTAATTGCAAATCCCACAAGTAAAATTAATGTTTTCATTAATTATTGCTTTGGATATTTTTTTGTCAAAAAAGCTATTGTGTTTTTAGCTATCTGGTAAAAGGTTGACTCGTCGATATCGTTCAACTTTTTGATATAAATACAGGCTTTACCCATTTTGAATTTACCGAGTTTTTGAAGCAGTTGTTTAGATGTTCCCGAATCTGTATAGATGTATAATGATGTAGCGTTTTTCCTCGGTGAAAATCCGATCAGTGGTGCTTCACCTTCATGTCCGCTGTCATATTTGTAATGATAAATTCCAAATCCAATAATACTGGGGCCCCACATTTTTGGTTCATATCCTGATATATCCCGCATCATTTCAATTAACCTGAAACTATCATTGCGTTGTTGCCCGTTTTCGACAAGATTGATAAAATCAAAAACATTTTTTGCTGTTTCTGTTGTTTTATTTTTTGCCATAACTATTAATTTTCATATTTAATCTTTTGTAACCTGGCTTCCCCACCAGTTGTTACCCGGGTCGAAATCTTTTGAAAGGAAATCAATCCGTCGTTTTTCCAGTTGGGGCATTAATTCTTTTCTGACTTTTTCCAGATGCTCCAATTCAAGTTTTTCACTGTACTCCGGGTCTTTCTCTGGAAAACGAGCAACTACCTTATGGAGATAACCAAAAAGTTGTTGACTTAACTTTTTAACCAATTCCGGATTTTCTTTGGCTACATCGGTAGTTTCTTCCAGATCAATTTTAAGGTTGTATAATTCTTCTTTGCCACTTTCATAATAATGAATGAGTTTCCACTCCCCTTCCCGAATAATTGATGACGGTTCACCTCCCTGATTACCGTAATGTGGATAGTGCCAGATGAGTGGGCGTTCATCAATTGTCCCGTCTGTGAGCAAAGGGACAAGGCTTATCCCGTCACTGTGTTCTTCGGGCTTAAGTTCTGCACCAGTCAATTCAAGCAAAGTAGGGTAGAAGTCGGTACCTGTAACTGGTACTTCTGACTTTTTTCCTGCAATATTTAACCAAGGAACTTTTATAAAATAAGGCGCCCGAATGCCACCCTCAAACTGGTAGCCTTTGCCACCCCGAAGCGGGAGATTTGAGGTGGAGAAGTCATCACCTGCCGATACACCACCGTTATCGGATGTAAAAATAACGATAGTATTTTCCTCAAGGCCCAGTTCGTCAAGCAAATTTAGTACCATTCCAACAGCATCGTCCATCGTTTCAACAAGTCCGGCATATACCGGGTTGTCCTGCACCAGTCTGATAGGTAGAAAGTGTGCCATTTTATAGCCAGCATCAGCAATCCCCATTTCTTCAGCTTTTTGCCGATATTTGGCCCATTTTTCCTGCGTGGTTTGTATGGGTCCATGAACTGCATAAAACGCCAGGAAAGCAAAAAAAGATGTATCCTTATTTTCTTTAATGAAGTTAGCTGTTTCCTTTGCAATACGCATGGAAAGGTTTTCTCCATATGGGCCACTTTCTAGTTTTGGATTTTCCCAAGGGGCAAAATACCCACCTATTGGACTCCCAGTGCTCCAGCCCCCTTTATTAATATCAAACCCGTGATCTTCGGGCCACGATCCTTCATCTCCGAGATGCCACTTTCCAGCAAAAAAAGTTTTATAGCCGGCTTCTTTCAAGGCTTCCGGCAAAGTAATGTATTCATGAGGCAGGTTATGCAAATATTCCGCCGGAAGGAGCATATTGAACCTTCCGGTATTTCTCCATTCCTCACCGGAACGAGCGCCTATCCAGTCAGTAATTCCGTGCCTCACCGGGAATTTCCCTGACATGATGCTAGCTCTGGAGGGGCTACACACCTGGCAATTTGCATAGCCATCGGTAAAAACCATTCCTTCGCAGGCAATCCGGTCTATGTATGGTGTCTCATAGTAACCGCTGCCCATGCAGCTTAAATCCCGATAGCCCAAATCATCGGCAAGGATAAACAGTACGTTGGGCTTTTGTTGTTGATATTGGTTATAAGCCTCAATACTTTGAAAAAGTAACATTGGAGTGATTACCTGACCAAATAATAATAGTTTGCTTTTCATTAGAAAATATTTGAGCTATGTTATTGTATATTAAGTTATTTCTCATAGCCTGTCCCGCTTAAGCGGGAGAACCCTCATGTATTTTCATGTCCTTGTTGTGTATGTCAGTGCATGAGGGTTTCATCTTATTCTTAGTCTATATTTCTATTCATATCCTTTTTGTAGTTTTTAATAATTTTGCCAAATATTTTCTCTTTTTTTCGTCTCTCAGCTGCTGTTGTTTCAAAAAAGGCTTTCTCTCTTGCCAGCTTCAGATAATTCTCATAGGAACCTTTGTCCAGTTCTCCTTTTGCAACAGCTTCAAGAACATAACATCCAATCTCTTTTGTATGAGTACAGTCTTTGAACTTACAATTTTGAGAAAGTCTGTCGATCAATTTAAATGTAATTTCCAACCCGTCTGTAGTGTCTGTTATTCCTACTTCTCTCATACCGGGGTTGTCAATTAATAAACCTCCGTTTTCCAGAATAATCAACTCCCTGTGACTTGTAGCATGTTTCCCTTTATTTGTACTCCGGCTTACCGGTTCAGTTTTCATTAAATTTTTTCCTGACAGATTATTCAGTAAAGTTGATTTCCCGACCCCTGACGAACCGAGTAAACAATACGTTTTACCTTGCTCAATCAGTTCTTTTATTGCATCGTACCCTTTTTGTGTTTCGTTGCTGATAGGAATTACAGGTACATAATTTATCCGTTCTTTAATATTTTTAATAATTTCATGAATATACAATTCATCAAATAAATCAGTCTTGCTTATCACAATTACCGGTCTCACTCCGGATGAATTACAAATAGTCAGGTATCTTTCAAGCCTGTTAATATTAAAATCCCTGTCAGCAGCCTGGACAAAAAAGGCAAAATCGATATTTGCTGCGATAACCTGAATCTCACCGGGTTGGCTAATTGCCTGCCGTTTAATCACAGAGAATCTCGGTAGAATTTTATGAATGACAGCAAAATTATTTTCATATAGAATCACTGCAACCCAATCACCAACTGCCGGGTAATCTTCGCGGTTTTTTGCCGTAAAGCGCATGTTACCCGTTATTTCAGCCTCAAATTCCCCTGTAATAGTTCTGACAATGTATCGTTCTTTATGCTCCGCTGTAACTCTTCCAATTTCAAAACTGTCAAGTTTATTTTCGATCCTGAATTTTTCAAGATCATTATTAAATCCAATATCTTCCAGTGTCATTTTTGAAACCATTTTGAGGGAGATTTTTTAATATTTATCAAATAGACAAAACCATTACGAATGATAAGAATTTTTATATTTCCTTCTGAAAGGAAACAACATCAAGTACTTTGTTGAACTTTTCACCTACATTTTTATAATGCGCGCATTTCAGATAACCCGATTTTTCAAAGAGTGCAATACTTCCTGCGTTGTCACCTGTTATTACTCCAATCAGGTTTTTTAATCCGCATTTACCGGCTATTTGTTCCAGGTAATCCAGGGCAATTTTTCCTATTCCTTTATAACAGAAATCGGGTTTCAGATAAATTGTAACCTCAGCAGTCCTGTCATAGGCTTGTCTTTTTTTATAGTTTGTAATGAAGCAGTAACCGGCAACTTCATTGTCTGTATAAATTAGAAATGATTTATACCAGGGATGACCGATATAAATAAACTCCTTTAGCTGATCGGTACTGATTGGTTCAGTATGAAATGTAGCGGTTGAATTTTCAATATACCAATCGTAAATCTTTTTCACCCTGGGCAGGTCCTCGTCTTTTAATTTCTTAAATATTATATTCATGGGAGGTGATATTTTCTCTGATTATCCCTATTAAACAACATATCCGCCGGGCAACCTAATTCCTTCTGTTTACAATATTTACATGTTAATGTTCCACGAATATATCCATTACCCATCGTTGTGAACAGGACAAGCAACAACAATGCAGATAATAAAATCCAATCAAATTTTATAATTAAAAGAATAATCCCGGTAACTAAAGGTATCAATGATAGTAAAAGATCAGGGATCATATCTTTCCAGGTCATATCCTTACTACAGAATTTCGAAATATCCCCTTTATTAAAAAACCATGAACTAACTCTACCCTTCCCGAATCCACAGGTCTTGCCCCAGTAAAAACAACCGGTACAATGTTTTTTAATCAGTCTGTACTCGAAAAGCAGAATATACATCAGGAAAAACAATGAAAAAACCAACCCTAATCTAAAGATAATCAGAATGCCAAGTGCATAAATAGATAATGAAACAAAGTTAGAAAGTATCACAATCCCAACCGGGTAGTTTACATAACTTTTCATTGATTCCATAACTTATGATTTTTTGTCTTGCAGCGTTTCATTCAATTACTGCCGGAGCCATTCGGTTCAATAAATCTATTTCATAAACCTGATATGACATTAAAATTACTCTTTTTTTAAATTTGCAAGGGTAAAATTAAAAAATATCATATATATGATTTTAAGGTTAAATGTAAAATGATGATATATATTTTCATAGTTTTGGATCAAACAATACTAAATCCTAAATCACTATATTTGTTATTCAATTTTATAAAATGAATAAAAAGGAAGAATTTTTTTCCCTCTTCGGTTCAGGCAAAACCCAGGAATACATTCCTTTTCACCCCATTTTAATGCATTTTGCTGCCCGGTTAAATCATTCCACTTATGCGGAATTTGCTTCGGACCACAGGATTTTAGTGCAAAGTAATATCAGGGCTATGGATCAATTCGATCTCGACTGGGTTGAGTTAATTTCCGATCCATACCGTGAAACAGCTGCTTTTGGAGCTCAGATAAAATATGTGCCCGAAGGTGTACCGGTATGTCTTTCTCCCATAATAAAAACCCTGGAGGATGTTCATAACCTGAAAAATCCTGATCTGTACAGATCACCCCGAACATCCGACAGAATTTCAGGAGCTCGGTTGTACCAGGAAATTCTTAAAGGCACTGTTCCGGTTTTTGGCTGGATTGAAGGTCCTCTGGCCGAAGCCTGCACCCTTACAGGCGTGAGCAATATGCTGATACTGTTAATGACAGATCCGGATTTCTGCAACTTTCTTATGGACAAGTGTATGATTACTGCAAAAGAATTTGCAAAAGCTCAGATTGACGCCGGGTGTGACGTTATCGGTATCGGCGATGCAATCTGTTCCCAGGTCGATCCAGAAGTTTATAACAGCTATGTTATGGATCGGCACAGAGAATTAATCAGTTATATTCATTCATTGGGTGGAAAAGTTAAATTACACATTTGCGGAAATATCACTCACCTTTTACCTTCTCTTAAAGAGGTTGGTACCGATATACTGGATATCGACTGGGAGGTTGGCTTTGATGATGCACGGCATTTTATGGGACCGGAGGTGATTATTTGCGGAAATATTAATCCTGTCGTAATCCAGGATTCTTCCAAAGATGAAATTGGAAAATTAAGTACCTCTCTTATCCGGTCGAATAGAGAAAATAAAATCATTTTATCCGGAGGATGTGAAATAACGGTAAATACTCCCCATGCAAATCTTTCTGAAATGAGTGAAACCGCTAAGAAATTCAGGAATAAATAAGCCATGGGATTGGGTTACCTGAAATACAAACAGAATTCAAAACCCGAATGCACCAGAATAAGGAATTAAGTCCCAAAAAGAAATTAAAGCATGAAATTCTCAAAGCACTTTTATACTCAAAACATAATATCAGTAAACACAAAAACTATGAAACAGATAGCTCTGATCGTATCACTTCTGGTAAGTACCTGCTTGTTGGAAGCCCAGAACTTGTTAAAATTCGAATGGAAATTTCAAACCGGTGATAACACGGAATGGGCAGATGCCGGTTTCAATGATACCAATTGGACCCCGATTACCGCCGGTACCAACTGGGAATCACAGGGATTCAGCAATTACGATGGATTTGCCTGGTACCGCCAGACCCTGACAATTTCATCAAAACTCAGGAAAGAAACTCAGGCTAACGGAGGCCTAATTCTAAATCTTGGGACAATTGATGATGCCGATATTACCTACTGGAATGGTGATCTCATAGGTAAAAAAGGTGAAATGCCTCCGAATTACATGGGCGCCTATGATAAACCCCGTATCTATTCAATCCCTGCAGATAAAATTTTGTGGGATCAACCCAACGTAATAGCTGTAAGAGTATTCGATGCCGGGGGAGGTGGGGGAATTATCGGGGATGAGATCGGATGCTATGTTAAAGGTTTAGAACAGCTATTGGCAATTGAGACCCAATTTTCCAGGTCTGATCAACTGTTTCTCGGAAATGAAGCAATTAAAATCCCCATTAAGATAACAAACCAGATGAAAATCCCCCTAAAAGGTTCTGTTACAATGAAATTATTATCTGATTTTGGTTCAACGGTTAAAACTACTGAAGTACCAGTTTCCGTTAAATCAGGGAGTTCATCCACCATAGTTATGGAAGCAGGAATCCTCTCACCCGGGTTTTATAATATCACCGTTTTATTCTCCGGAGAAAACAATAATAAGAAACTGGATTTTAGTATTGGTGTCCGTCCGGAAGAAATTGTCTCCCCTCCTGACCGCCCGGAAGATTTTGATAATTACTGGATGCGCGCTAAAAAAGAATTAGCAGCAGTTGACCCTCAGTTTAAACTGATCCGGCAGGATTCCCTCTGTACCAGCGAAAAAGAAGTCTTCCTCGTGGAGATGCGTTCTCTTGGGAATATCCTGGTAAGAGGCTGGTACACCAAACCTGTGAAACCCGGTAAATACCCGGCAATTTTACACGTTCAGGGTTATAGTTCTGTAATGATCCCTGCTTATGCCTATAAGGGTAACGACATGATAAGCTTTAATTTGAACATCAGGGGACATGGAAATAGCAAAGACAATATCAATCCCGGATTTCCCGGATACATGCAATACAATGTAAACGACAAGGAAATCTATATCTACCGTGGCGCTTATATGGATTGTGTGAGGGCTGTAGATTTTTTAAGCAGTCGCGATTGTGTCGATACAACCCGTATTGCCGTTGAAGGCGGGAGCCAGGGAGGAGCATTGAGTTTCGCAACGGCAGCGCTTGATTCCCGCATCGACCTCTGCGCTCCCGATGTTCCGTTTTTATCTGATTTTAAAGATTATTTCAAAGTAGCAGCCTGGCCGGGTGGGGAATTTGCCAACTATTTTAAGCAACATCCTGAAATCCCTGAAGAGGAAATTTTTAAAACACTAAGCTATATAGATATCAAAAATCTGGCTCCCTGGATAAAGGTACCCGTCCTTATGTCGGTTGGCCTGCGTGATGTCACCTGTCCTCCCCACATAAACTTTGCAGCTTACAACCAGCTCCGGTCAGAAAAAGAATACCGTGTATATCCCAATTCAGGACATGGACTTCCGGCAGAAAATTATCAATTCAAGATGGGGTGGATTAAAAAGCACTTTGGCCTGGAATAATGATACTTATTTTTAAGCTGCCCCACCCCTGGATTAGAAAGGTGGGGTAATATTGCATACATAACAGCCGCGGTTAATGTGGAACATAAAAAATAATCATCACCACTATGCAAATAAAAAATTCCTTCAGATTACTAACTCTAACTCTCCTGCTTTCAGCTTGTGCAACCACCACCGATTGGTTTCCCTTTAATTCGGTTAAAAAGGAAGCGATCTCCCTTATCGATCAGAGTCACTGGCTTGATGCTCCCGCTGGAAAGTATGGTTTTTTGCAAATGGATGGTGACCATTTCTGTTTCGAAAATGGTATCCCCGTTAAATTCTGGGGAGTGAATATATGCAGTGAAAAACCTTATGTTTCCAATCAGAAAGCCGATCAATGGGTTGAAAATCTGAAAAAATATGGAATCAATGCGATCCGTTTTCATAAATTCACTCAGCATGCACTCACCGGAAACACTTCAACCGAACCTGATTTAGCGTTGATGATTCAGTTTGATTATTTTCACAATCAGCTTAAAAATGCCGGTATCTATTATGGCTGGTCGCCCATTTATGGTCATAAGCCCCTCCCCGGCGACAGTTCACGTTTATGGAATTATTCCGAGGTTCTGAACTCCGGCCTCACTGACCATCTGAAAGGTACTACCATCGGCCTGGTAAATTTCGCAGAAGACCTCCAGGATTTGCAGATGGAGTTGATCCTCAATCTGCTGAACCGTAAAAATTCTCTTACAGGTCAGAAATATGCCGAAGATCCGGCACTGATCTTTGTAGAAATCCAAAATGAAGATAATATCTATTTCGCCACGACCCAGCGGGTTTTGGAAACCTGTCCAACCTACCGCACTGTCCTTGCAAAACGTTTTTCTGATTGGCTGATACAGAAATATAATACTCATGAGAATTTATTGAAGGCATGGGGAGTTGAAAATTTTAATTTTTCGAGGGAGTTCTCCAAAGATACCGCCCAATGGAATCTTAATAAAAGGAATATCTGTCCGATCGCGAATCACGGGGTATTCGATTATGAATATAAAAAAGCGATTGAAAGAAACTCCTCCATGCCTGTTTACCTGCTCGATATGTTGTCGTTTTTAAACCTGCAGCAGCAAGCTTTTTACGACAGGGCTTTATCTATGATCCGTTCAACTGGATACAAAGGGGCCATTGTTGCTTCATGCTGGCAGGCTGGAAGCGGTGTAAGTCATTTCTACAATTTGCATAATGACTACAAAACAGGTATTATTGACAGGCACAATTATTCCGGGGGAGGAACCGGACATCGTCTCAAACCTGGCAAGGTAAATACCGAATCGATGTTGGAAATACCCGGTACCGGTCTTCTGAGCACCGGTTTGCAAAAGGTAATGGGACGACCTTTTGTCTTTTCTGAATGGATGGCCCTCGTCCCCAACGAATGGACTGCCGAGGCTGTTCCACTTGTTGCTGCCTATGGAATGGGCTTGCAGGATTGGGACGGTTCATTTGCTTTTGCATCCAACGATTCTAAGTTCTCTTCAACGGTTCAATCGGATAATCACGGGGTTTATAATGCCGAATCGCCTTTGCACTTAGGACTTTACCCTGCAATTGCAAACATGATTTACCGGAAGGACATCCTCCCCGGAGACCTGCTGGGAACAAGAAATGTAACTATTTCTGAACTTGGCAGAGGTAATATTGGATTTGTCGAGGTGTCTGACCAGTCCGGCGATCAAAAAAGCTTCCGGTCAACCATACCGGGAGAAGCAATTGCCATTGGCAAATTGCCGGTTGCATTTACCCCGGAATTTGTTCCTACAATCAGTCCCGAATTAGGTGAATGGCTTGATACTATAAGCAGAACCATTAAAGCCACAAACGGGCAACTGGAATGGCATTACGGGGAAAAACCCTGGTTTAGCATCAATACACCGGGAACTGCGGGCATTGTCGGTTTTATTCCCTCCAAACCTATTAGCATTGGCAATATAACAATAAGCTCTGAAAATGAATTTGCAGTAATCCTTATTAGTTGCATGAACCCCAATGAAACTATTATGACATCAGACAAATTAATAATAACCACCATTGCCAGGGCAAAAAATACAGGAATGGAATACAATGAGGATCGTACTGAGCTTATCTCGGTCGGAAAAAGTCCCATACTCCTCGAACCCGTCAGTTTGTCGGTTTCGATAGAGGGAAAAGGAAAACCCGGGATTACTGTTCTCGATCACCTTGGCTACAGAACTGAAAAAACCATTAAGCCTGAGGGGAAAATTGCAGTTCTGGATGGCAGAAAAACACAGGCGATTTATTACCTTTTGGAGTATTAAGCAGGTATCAACTTAATAAATTAAACAGTAGAAATTATAAAATTCACCCTCATGAAAACAATTATTGTCCTTATTGCCCTTAGCTCGTTGCTATACTTTTCCTCATGCAGCACACAAGTCGCTGATAAAGCAAAAATCGCCGTACTTATGGATACCGACGCCAACAATGAAGTCGATGACCAGCACGCACTGGCTTACCTGCTGTTAAACGGGAGTACCTTTGATGTTGCCGGAGTCACCGTAAATACAACTAAAAATGGCGGGGATATTGAGAGTCAGTACGCTGAGGCAAAAAGAGTTATGCAACTTTGCAATGTATTTGGCGAAATTCCATTGTATAAAGGCGCTAATGGCTCTTTTACCGAAATCAGACCCTTCGTGCAACAGGATACTTTTGACGGTTCGGATGCAGTAAACTTTATAGTTGAACAGGCAAACAAAGTCAGAAAAGAAAAACTTGTGCTGTTACCTGTCGGAAAGCTTACCAATATAGCTCTTGCCCTTGAAAAAGACAGCAGCATAGCATCCAAAGTCCGCATTGTATGGCTGGGCTCAAATTACCCTGATAAAGGTGAGTACAACATGGAAAATGATGTGGAAGCTATGAATTATATTCTTTCCCTCGAGGTGCCCTTTGAGATGGTTACAGTAAGGTATGGCCATCCCAGTGGCACTTGGTTTGTTAAAGCGACAATGGACGAGATCAATGCTATGATGCCCGGGAAAGGTCCGGTTGCTGATTCAGTTGAAGGCAGGCATGGTGGCAAATTCACCACATTTGGAGATTATTCGGTTAACCTGTTTGAACATTGTGAAATGTACGGTAATCCGCCATCCCGCTCACTTTACGACATGGCAGCGGTTGCCATTCTTAAAAACCCGGGATTTGCAGTTTCTAAAACTATTCCCGCCCCGGTTTTGGTTGATGGAAATTGGGTTGATCAACCTGAAAATAAAAGAATGGTAAGAATCTGGGAGAATTTTGACAGGGATGCTATTATAAAAGATTTTCAGGAGAGTATGGTGAACTATGTTATTGCTGAAAAAGAAAAGTAGATAAGTTTTGAAGAAAATTGATTAATGCACGTATATATAAGTTAACCACAGCATTAAATGAAATTTTGACTTAAGATTATGATATATCGATTTGCAGAAAAAAATTCATTTCAGTATTTAGCAGCAGGAAGTGTGATAAAGTCATTTAAAGGCAACACAAATTTTCCGGTTAGATTAGGACATGAAATCTTCAATAGATGTTTACAATATATTGACAACAATAAAAAAGTCACTATTTATGATCCAATGTGTGGATCTGGATATTTATTAACTACTGTAGGATTGCTGAATTTTAACAAGATAAGTAAAATTTATGGTAGTGATATTAACGATGAATTTATACATGTTGCAAGAAAAAACTTAAGGCTACTTACAATAGAAGGAATAAAAAAAAGAGAGCATGAAATTCAATATTTACTGGACAAATTTAATCGAGAGTCTTTTAAAATTGGGTTGCAGCAAATTACTGCTTTTAACGAAATAGTAAATAAAGATATAGATTTCGAATTATTCAAACGAGATTTATTTGAAGAAAGTGTTAAACCTGACATTAAAGCAGATATTATAATAATGGATTTGCCATACAATAATTTAATAGCGTTAGCGGTTATTGTTCAGCTTAATT
>CAYGFI010000091.1:1480-19429 GCA_964349045.1 uncultured Chitinophaga sp. | reverse complement strand
GAAATGTGTTTCCGAAATATGGAAATGTGTTTCCGAAATATGGAAATGTGTTTCCTACACGTGGAAAAGTGTTTCCTACGCATGGAAATGTGTTTCCTACAAGTGGAAATGTATTTCCTACACGTGGAAATGTGTTTCCTACACGTGGAAATGTGTTTCCGGAGGGCGAAAATGTGTTTTCTAATGGACTGAAATGTGATTTACAGGTTGAAATATGTTTTCAGATTGAGTAAATAGGCCTTCTGAATTTAAAAATGTATTTACCATTTGCATGAACGGATTTCCAGAAATGAAATCCTTTTCCAGGCTCATTGATCCTGATATCTTTTCGTACGACTAAAGTTTTTTGCATGTGATTTACCACTTGTTTGGTTGCTTTTACTGAAATGAAACCAATGGATATGTAAGGTTCAAAAGCCGGAAATCTCCTGTCGGCAAATTGGTAGTAAAACAGGGATAAGAAAACATCGGATATAAACAGGTTTAGAATTCAGACCGGATAGGATATGATTGCCCGTTTTTTATAAAAAATTCATTCATTTTAAAAGAAATATTGAAAATCCGGGTAACAAATCGAAGGCTATTCATATTAACTATTAATTATCTGCTTTAACGTTGTTCTTGTCAGAATGGCAAAGCGACATTTCGTTAATTTAATAACATGAAATAAATGGAAAATAATTCTCAAAAGATTTTTACAAACAAAGCGATTTCAATTGCAACATTTTTTGGAGGACCACTTGCTGCAGGATTTTTGATTTCTGAAAATTACAAAGTATTTGGAAATGATAATGCTGCCCGAAATTCAATCTTCATTGGGATAATTTCGACTATCATATTGTTTGCAGTTATATTTATAATACCTGAAAATGTCATTGATAAAATTCCTCAACCTTTGATACCAGCAATATACACGGCAATAATTGCATTGGATTATGATCAGGGAAATTTATAACTTTACATGTAAAATCTAATATCATGGACTTACAAGCTCGAGGATGTTTTCGCATACGACAGTTAAACCGCCATTATAAGAATTGCATCTCGTCTGGTTGATGAAATAATTGCCCGCTCAATAGAACTGGAGAAAAATCCCCTTATCGGGTAGAAAGCAATTCATCTTTCAGACAGATTACAAGAGTTCAGGTACATAGTATATAAAATTTATAAGCTTATTTATTGGGTAAACCTTGAGAAGAAAAGAATCGATATTATTAACTTATTTGACTGCAGGCAGGATCTTGAAATAATAAATGAATATAAGACTGACAGTTGCCAATATGTCGGTTGCTGTAATTGTTAACCGCAAAACATCAAGAAAACTAACAAATATTATAAGCTATGAACACAACTTTAAAACAGATTTTCATCTCAGGATTAATGTCCATTCCATTTTTATCATTTGCTCAAGAATCAAGATTCATTGAATTAACTGTTTCTGATACAGTTATATTAAAATCCATTGGATATACATATCAGATAGATATTGGGCAACAATTTGAATTCATGGGAATACAGATTCCTCAGGATAATAAAAATAAAGATAAGCCAACCAATATTAGAATTATTTTTAACATCTTATTATACGTTTCACTAAACAAAGTATTTACATGAAAATAAAGAAATTCATACCAGTCGCGTTTTGCTTTTTATTTGTAATTAAAGCGATCATTCCATCGGATCTGTATTCTCAATCCGCTGTTAACAGAGATACAATGCTTATTGCGGCCCGCGAAATAATTAATGAAACAAAATATTGTGGTCTTGTTACAATAGATTCAACGGGTCAACCACGGGTTCGTACAATGAATCCTTTTCCTGTCAATGATGAATTAACCATTTGGTTCGCCACATCAAGATCCAGTCGAAAAGTGAGTGAAATAAAAAACAATCCTAAAGTGTGTGTTTATTATGCTAACCATGTTGCAGCAATAGGTTATGTTAATATTACCGGAATAGCAAAAATAATAGATGATAAGGAGTTGTTAATAAAAATGAAGCGGGATTATTGGGAAAATATTCCAAACTGGCAGGACAATTTTGTCTTAATAAAAATTAATCCTGAAACCATAGAGGTAATTAATTATAAGCATAATCTTAATAATGATCCTAAAACCTTTAAGGCGCCTACGATTGTGTTGTAACCGGGATTTGAATAATAAAACACTGCAATATTAGTGCTTAAGTAATGGCGGGACAGCGGTTAATTACCACTTACGGTAGAATTAAAAACAAATTATTTACGTATAAAAATGGCAAGCATCTTTAGTAAAATTAGTTTAGTAGCGGCATTGCTAACATTCAATCATGTTTTAAATGCTCAAAATCAGAGGCCCGATAGTTACAGATGGACAACCCTTGAAACAACAGGTGATATAACCGGGCGATATGAAAATGCCTTTGTAGAGTTTCAGAATAAGTTTTACCTGATTGGTGACTTTGGCATCAATGTTATTCTGTTCAACAACAACATCTATTTTGCTGCCGGAAACGAAAACAGGGGTGTTGGAAATATGAATTCCATCGAGGTCTTTTCAGCAGATCATAACTGGCAACCGCTCTTTAACGGTAAAAATCTGGATGGTTGGGAAATAAAATGTATTGAGGAAGACAGGGATTATGATTTTTGGAAAGTGGAGGATGGCGCCATCGTTTGCAATTCGATGAATTCTGAAAATCATAACTACGTATGGTTGCAAAGTAAGAATGAGTATGCTGATTTTGAGTTAAGGCTAAAATTTAAATAAATATTGAGGTATTGAAAAAACTCACCATAGATGAAAAAATTGAGTTCTGGCAAAAAGTATTGAGGTATGCCAAAGACCGGAACATTGATTTTTATGTACTTACCTGGAATATTTTTGTAAATGGCACCAATGGCAAATACGAAATAACCGATGATATTGATAATATAACTACCCGCGATTATTTTCGCAAAAGCGTGAAGCAGATGTTTGTGACCTATCCCGATTTAGCAGGAATTGGGGTAACTACCGGCGAAAATATGCACAATGCCGATGCTGCAAAAAAAGAAGACTCGGTTGAACAGGATATTAAAATAGATAAAACCAATTTATAAAACTTATGAATCGACGATCATTTATAAAAAATACCGGAGTTGCTGCACTAGCTGAAGGTACCCTCCCTTTTCATTCTTTTAAACTCCCAAGTGAAGATAAAAGGTATAATTATCATGGAAGAACATCAGATTATAAAGATTTTAGGATAATAGAAAAAGGACTTAAAATCTCGAAAATTGAAACGTTTTCAAAAGATTCAATTGGATTAGTTAAAATATCTACTGACAGTGGAAATGAAGCATGGGGACAAATTTCTACCTACGATGCATCTATTACAGCGATGATTTTGCACCGGAGGGTAGCACATCATTTTTTAGGACAAGATCCGGCAAAAATTGATGACCTGTGTGATCGTTGTATCGAAAGTAATCATAAATTTCCATGGTCTTATGTAAGTAGGGCGCTTGCAGGTGTCGATTCTGCTATATGGGATTTGTACGGGAAGATAAAAGGAAAACCGGTTGTTGAGTTGCTTGGAGGAAGAGCCAGACCACAGTTGGTTTACGGTTCGAGTATGCGTCGCGATATTTCCCCGGAAGATGAAGCTAAGCGAATATTCGAACTACAGCAATCCGATGGATATAAAGCATTTAAAATACGCATTGGGAGTGAACAGGGAAGAAATCAGGATGCCAGTCCCGGGCGAACGGAAAAAATTGTCCCATTAATTCGAAAAGTAATTGGTTGGGACACCGGCTTGCTGGTGGATGCCAACAGTTGCTATACTCCCGATAAAGCGATTGAAATAGGCAGAATGCTGGAACAGCAAAATGTAATTCAATTCGAAGAACCCTGTCCCTGGTGGGAGATGGAATGGACCAAGGAGGTGACAGATGCGTTGGATGTGCCGGTTTCCGGCGGGGAACAGGATAATGATATGGGACAGTGGCGGCGCATAATAAAAACCAAAGCAGTTGATATTATTCAGCCGGATCCACTTTATCTGGGCGGTATTACACGCACATTAAGAGTCGCAAAAATGGCTGAGGAAGCAGGGCTTACGTGTGTGCCTCATTCTGCCAATCATGGCTTAGTTACAATATTTTCACTTCATTTGCTTGGTGCAATTCCTAATGCCCTAAAGTATATGGAATACTCTATTGAATTCGATGCAGATTTAAATAAAGAAGCTAATTCTATGTACGAGCCTCATTTAAAAGTTGTTGACGGGGCCGTTCAGGTTACTGCTGAACCAGGATGGGGGGTTCATATTAAAAAAGAATGGATTAAAAATGCAGATTATCATAAAAGTGAAGTGTAAGTTATTTTTACATATTGATAATTATATATTTTTCAACAAACTGGGAACATAATGAAAAACTGTAAACATTGCATTGTTGATCAGTATAAAACATTTCTAATTATATAAATATAAACTATGGAATTCACAAACAGGTTACTAACGTTGTCATTTTTTCTGGTTGTATCCTATAATGTTATAGCAGCTCAATACGATGTTGTTGTTTATGGAGCCACAGCCAGCGGGGTTACTGCTGCTGTATCTGCAGCTTCTGAAGGGTGCAGGGTACTGTTGGTTGAACCGGGAAATAATGTAGGGGGAATGGTAACAGGTGGTCTTTCACATACCGATTATGGCGATAGAACGGTAATAGGTGGATTAACTTATCAGTTTTATCAGAAAGTGGCTGATTATTATGACACCCATATCTTTTACTGGAGAGGACCTGAACCTCATGTGGGAGAGAAGATTATGCTTAACTGGCTGAAAGATTCAGGTGTTGAAATATGGTTTAACAAGAGGGTATTAAAAGTAAAAAAGAACAAAAATGTAATTGAGACAATCATATTTACTGATGGAACAGAGGTGAATGCAAAGGTATTTATTGATGCCGGTTATGAAGGTGATTTGATGGCACGCGCAGGTGTATCCTATACCTGGGGCAGGGAGGGTATTAAAGACTACAATGAATCATGGGCGGGACGGCAGCCGGTTACATTCACCAGTCATCAGATAGATACCCGTATCAGCCCATTTATTGATGAAAAGGAACGAATTTTATTGCCCCTCATCCAAAAAAAACCCATGGTTGGTATCGGAGAGGGTGATAAAGGTATTCAGTCATACTGCTTCAGGCTGATTGGTACCAACAAGAAGGAAAATATGGTTCCCTGGCAAAAACCTGAAAACTATAAACCGGAAGTATATGAGCTTGCCAGGAGATATTACCGTGCCCGCCCTGAAGCCGGCCCGCTTATCGGCTTTTGGCCAACTCTGCCAAACGGAAAATCAGACATCAATTCCTCGGTTGGGATATCAACCAACCTGCCCGATGGTTCAAGCTGGGAATACCCTGATGCCGGATACGAAAAACGTGACAGTATATGGCAATGGCATAAAGATTATACTCTCGGCCTTGCATGGTTTCTTTCAACTGATGAGGCGGTTCCAGTGAAGGTTCGGGATGCAATGAAAACTTTTGGCCTGTGCAAGGATGAGTATGTTGACAACGGGCATTTCCCTCATCAGCTTTACGTAAGGGAGGCAAGGCGTATGAGAGGGGAATACTTTATGACACAACACGACCTAATGACAGATACCGTTAAATTCGATGCTATCGGAATGGGATCTTATAATATCGATGTCAGGGAAATGCAACGTAATATTATTGAAATCAGTCGTTTCCCCGATATGAAATACGAAGTTTATAACGAAGGTTATCTTTCTATACCGGTTGCCCAATATGAAATTCCTTACCGTTCACTTTTGCCCAAATATGAAGAATGCCAAAACCTGATTGTGCCGGTTTGTATATCTGCCAGTCATCTGGCAATTGCTTCTATCAGAATGGAACCACAATATATGATTATGGGGGAATCAGCCGGAGTTGCAGCAGCCATGGCAGCCCTATCAGAGAGGCCCGTCCAGAAGGTTGATGTTTATTTACTTCAGGAGAAACTCAAAAACAGGAAACAGGTACTTTCACTGAAAGAGAACCCGTATGGAATCTGGAACACTGAAAATGAAATTATTATCGATAACAATATGAAAGGTTTTACTTCGTTCACCGGCAACTGGTTTGAAGAGGAAACAGTTCATACCGGGAGGTACGAAATGAACTTCAGATATAAACCTAAAGGGCAGGAAGGAATATTTGAATATAACCCTTTTCTTTTTAAAAAAGGTAAATACAATGTTTACTACCGGGGACCCGCCTCAAAAGAGTATGATGCACAGGTACCTGTAGAGATTTATCATTCAGCAGGCGTTGAAAAAATCATTTTAAACCAGCAGAGAAACGGTGGCACGTGGTTTAAACTTGGAACATGGAATTTCTCCCCGGGTCAGAACAGAACTGTGGCAATCATTGGAGAACCAGGGAAATATGTTATTGCTGATGCTGTTAAATTTGAATATGCCGGTGAATAATATGAGGGCTGTTTTTTTCATGTATAAATCAATGACCAGAGGATTTGATCTTGCACACAATTATTTTATTTTTGAAATACTCTATTTTATCAAATTAAAATGAAAAATCTATTATTCTTCTATTTGTTATTAGCAGTCTTGAAATTGGCTGCTCAGAAACCTGTTTTACCTGATTTTCATGCCGATCCTTCGGCGCGGGTATTTGACGACACCTTGTGGATCTATCCCTCGCATGATATTGCCGGTAGTACCGATTGGGTTATGGTTGATTGGCATTGCTTTTCATCAACTAATTTGGTGAACTGGACCGATCACGGTGTTATTTTCGGCGTAGATAACCTTACATGGGCATCAA
Organism: uncultured Chitinophaga sp.; assembly: GCA_964349045.1. GTDB lineage: Bacteria > Bacteroidota > Bacteroidia > Bacteroidales > JACJXF01. Next base: position 12,606 of record CAYGFI010000091.1, on the reverse strand, counting down.
AAAATGCCTGGGCGCCAGATTGCATTGAAAGAAACGGGAATTACTATTTTTATTTTCCTGCTGATGATCAAATTGGTGTAGCTGTTGGTAAATCTCCTTCCGGACCATTTAAAGATGCCTTAGGAAGGCCATTGATAGCTGCCGGTGAAGGTGGTACAAGAGTAATTGACCCCTGTGTATTTATTGACGATGATGGACAAGCCTATCTCTATTTTGGTCAAAACAGTCTTAAAGTTGTAAAACTCAACAGCGATATGATTACCCGGGATGGACCCATAATAGAAATTCCCCTCGAAAACTTCCACGAGGGTATATGGATGCATAAACGGGAAAACCTGTATTATCTTTCTTATCCTTCGGACAAAGGGGATATGACTGCCAATTTATTGGAATACAGTATCGGGAAATCCCCCTACGGTCCATTTGAATACAAGGGGATTATATTGGACAACCGTTCGCGAAATGTTCATCAATCTATTGTTGAGTTTAAGAATAAATGGTATTTGTTTTATCATGTGCAGGGGCCAAGCCCATACGAACGAAGGGTGTGTATGGAGTTATTGGAATACAATCCCGATGGCGCCATTAAACCTATAAAGATGGCGCAATGATTTTAAAAATAAACATGAGAAATGTCAAGTCCAAAAACCTTTATAAGTAACTTTTATGAACAAAATCCCGGTTTTAATCCTGTTGTTCTCTCTTTTATGCTGCTGCAAAGGTCCAATCAGACAGGCAGGTACGGAAAAGACTGCCCCGGACAGCCTGGCCGGAAACCCGATCATCAGGCACATGTACACAGCCGACCCTTCGGCCAGGGTGTTTAACGATACCCTTTGGATTTACCCAAGTCATGACCGCGACACGGCCCGGTGGTGGGACATGGAAGACTATCATGTTTTCAGCACAACTGATATGGTCAATTATACCGATCATGGTATGGCGCTCCATCTTAGAAATATCACATGGGCGGATAAATATGCCTGGGCTCCCGATGCCATAGAAAGAAATAGTAAGTATTATTTTTATTTCCCTACCGACCAGGACAATATCGGGGTGGCGGTGAGTGACAAGCCTTATGGCCCTTTTACAGACCCGCTGGGCAAACCATTGATCACCAGGCACTCGCCCGGAGTGGTAAACAACCGCGACTTTATTGACCCCGCCGTATTCATTGATGACGACGGGCAGGCATACATGTTTGTAGGCCAGATCGATCTGAACGCTATTAAACTCAATTAAGATATGATATCTTACTCAGGCGATGTTCATATCATTGAAGGGGTGGATTATTTTTTTGAAGCCATCTGGATGCACAAGTACAAAAGAAAATATTACCTGTCGTATGCCGGAAAATATGGAGAAGGGGGCGACAAAATATTGTATGCCATGTCAGACAACATATTAGGGCCCTATGAATTCAAAGGTGTAATATTCGATCCGGTAAACAGTGGCACCAATCATCATTCGATCGTGGAGTATAAAGGGCAATGGTACTTCTTTTACCATACTGCCGATCTGGCGTTGCAAAACATCCCTGAAGGTTCGCCCGACAGGGAATTTATACAATGGCGGCGTTCGGTTTGCGTGGACAACATGCATTATAACCCCGATGGAACGATTCAAAAAATAATACCTACCCGGGATGGGGTAAAACCAATCCGGTGAATAATCAAATAAAAACCATGAAAAAAAGGATGAACAGTGTTATAATATCGTTATTATTGACATTGACTATAATCTCATGTAAGCAATCAGATAACCTCAATAAGGACATTACTATTAATCTGACACAACATTGGGACACCTTACGGGTTTTAAATAGCCCCCATAAAGGGTGGTATCACCATCTGCTGGACAATGGTATTGCCAGCTATCCCATAACAGACGATTCCCTGGTTTTTTCTTTTCCGGGGATGGACCACCTGTACCTGAGGCTGGCCTGGAGTTATCTTGAACCCGAAGAAGGTGTTTTCGACTGGACCCGGATTGACGAAGTTGTGGAGAAGTATGTACCATTGGGCTATGGCATTTCTTTCAGGATAACCTGCAAGGAAACCGGATCATATCCGGGATCGGTCGGGCAGCAACAAAACGGGGTAATGTATGCAACTCCTGTTTGGGTCGAAAAAGCCGGGGCAAATGGAACAATAACCGAAGCATGGGGCATAAAATCGTGGACCCCCGTGTGGGATGATCCTGTTTTCCAGGCAAAACTTGACAACTTTCACCAGCAGTTTGCAGCACGATACGATCATCAGTCATGGGTGCGCTATATCGACATTGGGAGTATTGGTGAATGGGGCGAAGGGCATACCAGCTTTTCTACAAAAGTACCACCAACAGTTGATGAAGTGATTGCCAATATTGACCTTCACCTGAAACATTACAAAAATAGCCAATTGGTGGTAACCGACGATTTGCTCTATTACGGGAAACCGAAAAAAGATTCTGAGAAATTGCTTGAATATGTAATTTCAAAGGGTATCACCCTGCGTGACGACAGTCCCATGGTTGACTGGTACCTTCAGCAAAATCCGGATACATGGTCGGTAAGCCATCCCCACTTTTACGATCCACTCTACCTGACAAAGCCCATCATTTTTGAATTGCAGCACTACCATATGGTAAAACGCGATGGCAACTGGAAAGGCCGGAATGGCGCTGAAGTTATCCCCACCTTAGGCTTTTCAGGCGCTGAAATCATGAAAAAGGCTATAGAAACCATGCGGGCTACCTATTTAGGTTACCACGGTTACGCCGAAGAGTGGCTGGCCGATAACCCTGAACTGACAAAAGAACTGGCCAACCTTTGCGGGTATTGGTATTTCCCGGTAACTATTTCCTCCCGGGAAAAGTTAAAAACCGGTTTCAACACCATTAAAATAGAATGGCTTAACAAAGGGGTTGCACCAGCTTACCATACATTTGCGCTGATATTCCGTTTTGAATCTGAATCCGAAGGTCAGACTTACGATGTGGTTATTGAGGATTCGGGAAACAAGAACTGGTTGCCTGGCAAAAGTAAACAAGAGAGTTACATTTTCGAACTGCCTTCAGCATTGCCAAAAGGTGAATACTGTATCAGATTTAAGCTGGTTGATATAACCGCTGATGCGCAGCGTGAAGTACAGGTAGGCCTGCAGGAAGAACTGATTGATGGGGATGGGTTTGCAATCATCGAAAAGGTTTTGCTGCAACTGTAATAAGTAAACCACAAATGTAACATTAATAATATCGAATCAAATAAAATATCTATAACCCTGAGACCACATGCATCTGCAGTATTGGACGTAACAGGAACAAAAAGCAAATAAAATAATATAAATAATCATACTGATCAATTATGAAAAGAGTGAATAAACTTATTTCAGCTATAGTATGCATTTGCTTGTATCCGGCAACATACGCACAAAACACCATTTTCCCCGAGAGTGAGATCTTTGCCACCGGCGTGTACTATTACCCGGAGCATTGGCCACAGGAACAGTGGGAACGCGACCTAAAGAACATTGCCGACCTGGGTTTTGAGTTTACCCATTTCGGTGAATTTGCCTGGGCCTTTATGGAACCGGAGGAGGGAAAGTATGATTTTGAATGGCTCGACAAGGCCGTGGAGCTGGCAGCAAAATACGGGCTCAAGGTGATCATGTGTACCCCCACTCCCACTCCACCGGCCTGGCTCACACACAAACATCCCGAAGTGATGATAAAAAATCCATCAGGAGTAAGTGCCGTGCATGGTACGCGACAACAAGCATCATGGTCCAGTGAAATATACAGGGACTATGTAGGAAAGATTACCCACCAGCTGGGAAAACGTTATGGCAAAGACCCACGCATTATTGGCTGGCAGTTGGACAATGAGCCCTCGCACTATGACTGGACCGAGGATTGCAGTGAGGCCGCCCACGCGCGCTTTCAACAGTGGCTTGTGGCAAAATACAAAAACATCGAAACCCTGAACAAAGAGTGGGGAACCGTATTCTGGAGCCAGGTGTACAACACCTTTGAACAGGTAGCCATTCCCAACGAAGCCCGTTCGCCCATCGACTTCATTAACCCTCATGCCATACTCGACTGGAAGCGGTTCAACGCCGATGAGGCGGCTGATTTTTTAAAATTTCAGACCGGCATACTCCATGAATATACTACCGGCCAATGGATCACCACCAATTACATGGCCGGTTATATGGCTGTTGATCCGTGGAGAAGCGATTATCTGGATTTTATTTCCTGGACGGCCTATCCCACTTCAGGTTATGGCAACGGCATCGGAAGTGAAGGCTTCAGGAGGGGAACTCCCTTCGAGGTGGGATTTGCCAGCGACCGCTTCAGACCTTATTGTAACGGAAATACAGGTGTTATGGAAATTCAGATCAGTCAGGTTAGCTGGGGGCCATACAATCCCCGTCTTTACCCGGGTATGAGAAAGGTTTTCCTTTATCACACATTGTCAGGGGGCAATTCATTTGCCTGTTTTTACCGGTACCGGCAGCCCACCTTTGGCTTTGAGCAGGATATACTGGGTATTGTGGGCACCGACGGGGTAACCCTTACCGATGGTGGTGAAGAGATCGTGGAATTTATGAAGGAGATCAAAGAATTGCGCGGGCAACTCAATAATCTGAACATGGAAATGCCTCCCGACTACAAATCCCGGCGGGTTGCCATACTCTGGAGCAACGACCAGTTCTGGTCAACTACCCACCGCAGGCAAACCGATCAGTGGGATTTTATGGGCATTATCCGGGGATATTACCAGATATTAAAGTCAATGGGATGCATGGTGGATTTTATTTCTGAGGATGACGATTTCAGGAAGTATGCCGTATTGCTGGCCCCGGCTTATGAGCTTGCCGATGAAGCACTGGTGGCAAAATGGCAAACTTATGCTGAGCAGGGTGGACAGCTTATACTCACCGCCCGTACCGCTACCAAAACCAAAACCGGCCACTACCCCGAGGCAAAGCGGGCAGAGATTATCGCCGGATTAATTGGCGCTCAGGTTGAATTTTTCGACAACATGCCGCCCAACCAGACTGGCACGGTACTCTTCAACAACCAACCCTACCAGTGGAATACCTGGGCGGAGGGGCTTACCGTAAACGCGGCCAAAACCATTGTTACTTTCAACGATCAGTTTTACAAAGGGAAGACTGCTGCCACACGCAAGGAGTATGGGAAGGGAAGTGTTACCTTCCTGGGAGTGGTAACCAACGACTATCAACTGGAAAGGGACGTTGTGAGAGATGTGTTCAAACGTGCTTCCATTCCTGTTGCAGAGTATCCCGAAGGAGTGATCATCGACCGGCACAATGGATTATGGATCGGGGTGAATTATTCGGATAAAACTTACATCATCGATAAAGCTAAAAAGCACTTTCTAATTGGTGGCAATGAACTAAAACCCGCGGGAGTTGCTGTTTGGAAAGAATAAGATCTTAATACATACAGTCATGAAACAAAATTATTTCTGGTTAGCGGCATTTGTTATTCTTCTTTCTTCCTGTAGCTCACGAAAAGTTTCCCTCCAAATCCAAAATGAATTAAAGGATGAAACGGTACTGTATGCATTGAGCCAACTTGAAAATCTGGCAGAGAATGGCCTTACAAAAACGGTAACAAAGGATGCCGATTTGAAAATTCTCACAGCAATGAACGAAAATCTGGATGCAGAAGCCTTCAAAATTGAAACCACCGGAAATGATATTACAGTGACCGGTGGAGATGCAACAGGAGTCATGTATGGATTGCTACACATCCGGGAACAGCTGGCAATGGGCAGAAAGACTATTGCTAATATAGAGGAATCGCCAGCGTTATCATTCCGGGCAATAAAGTTTAATCTGCCCTGGGACTCATACCGAAGAGGAAAGGCATTGCAACTGCACGAAGTGACCTGCCGCGACACGCTGTTTTGGCGTTCCTTTCTCGACATGATGGCTGAAAACAGGTTTAACAAGCTAACCTTATGGAACCTTCACCCTTTCAATTACATGGTAAAAACGGAGAAATATCCCGAAGCATGCGGATTTACCGATGATGAAATGGTGGTATGGGAGACGTTCTGGAATTCCATTTTCCGAATGGCCAGAGAGAGAGGCATAGAAACTTATGTACTAAACTGGAACATTTTTGTGTCACCCGAATTTGCAAAAGCCCACAATGTAGCTCAATATTCCATTGATGGGAGTTATTATATTGATCAGGGCGACACATCGGAAATTGTAAAAGATTATACCCGCGAAGTGGTAAAAGAGGTCATTAACAAGTACCCCGACCTTACCGGATTAGGCATTACCCTGGGTGAAGGAATGGGGGGAATGACGGCTGATGAACGCAACGAATGGCTACTGGAAAGCTTTATTGAAGGAATGCGCATGGCCGGCAGAGAAATAAAATTCATATATCGCGCACCCCTTTCTGCCGGCACCGGAAGCGGGGGAAGCACCGATCCCTATGTGGAGCGGATGACCAGGATTACACTCGATTCGCTGACCTGTGTGGATGGCCCAATTACTATTGAATTAAAATTCAACTGGTCTCATGCGCATTCCTGCGTTGAACTGATTAAGGTTCATGGTGGAGAACTCACCGACGCATACTGGAATCCGCCACCACAAAACTATAATCTCGACTGGATGATGCGTAATGAAGATTTCTTTGTGCTTCGCTGGGGACAACCGGATTTCATAAGGGATCATATTGCCGAAAACGTAAAGCCCTGGGTCAATGGTTATTTCATTGGCTCTGAAACGTACATTCCTGCTACGGATTATATTACTTCACTGCCAAACACTTCCTGTACTTATGCCTTCGAACGCCAATGGATGTTTTATAAAGTATGGGGCCGGTTGCTTTACAAACCCAACACCCCTGACAAGGTGTTCTCAGATGCATTTGAATTGCGTTTTCCGGGCAATGGTGAGAGATTATTCAGGGCACAACAAAAGGTGAGTCGTGTGCCGCTTATCATTGGCTCATACTGGAATGCCACATGGGACAATACCCTGTATTCAGAAGGAATGCTAAGTATTATGGAGCATGAGAATATGAAACTGATGTCGTTGTCGCAATTTACCAGTAAACAACCCATGAACCCGGCATATATAAGTATTAAGAAATTTCTGGCAAGTGGTGAAAAGCGCGTACCGGGAAAAATAACACCCATAGAGCTTGCTGATTCACTTGACTCATTTTGTATGAAAGCGCTCGAAGAAGTTGAAAACATTATTACAGCAAACAACAACGACCTTCTGTATGAAGTCTCAGACATAAAAACCTGGGCTCATTTAGGGATGTACCTTTCCAACAAACTCAGGGCAGCTATTGAATATCAACGCTTTCTTAACGATGGAAACAAGGATGCATTGCAAGGTTCTGTTCATTGGCTCGAACGGGCGACACAGCATTGGCAGGATGTGGTTGAAATAACAACCCCCATATATGATCCAATGCCCTTGCAGCATTACGAGAGAAATGGCGACATTCCCTTTCACTGGTCATTGGTGGAAGAAGAGGTACTGGAGGAGCTGAAGTGGTTAAAAAATATTCATGCTTCAGAATAAAATAATGATGAGTTCAATTTCAGCCTGACGGAATCTTTATACTAAGATTTACTTAAATTTGTTTACCGGACATTAATGAAAAGTTATTTATTAATGCTGCGTTTACAATAAAATCAATTATTAACAATAATTGCGACAGTGAATTTTATTTGAAGTTAAAATGAAATGAAAACAACAAAAATCTTAAAAATTGAATAAAAATATACACTAATGAAAAATGCAATTATCAAATTCAGCGCTCTGATAGTGCAGGTTATTCTTTTCGGATGTTCATCAGGTGTTCAAACTCCTCAGCAGGAAAAGGAACCAGCAAAAAGTGATTATTATGTGGCTGCGTATATCTGGCCGTCGTGCCACGACGATTCCTTGGGCAGGCATATGCTGTGGCCGGATGGCACCGGCGAATGGGAAGTGATTAAAAAGGGCAATCCACGTTTTGACGGACATTACCAGCCCCGTCAGCCGCTTTGGGGTTACGAATTGGACAACGATCCAAAAGTGGTGGAAAAATGGATTGATGTAGCCACTGACCACGGTGTCAATGTATTTGTATATGACTGGTACTGGTATGATGAGGGTCCGTTTTTGGAAAGCGCCCTTAACGACGGTTTCCTGAAAGCAAGGAACAACGAAAAAATGCAGTTCTACATCATGTGGGCCAACCACGATGTAAAGTACAATTATTGGAATGTTCACCTCTACAAGGACAATACTGATACCCTTTGGGACGCCAAAGTGGACTGGAAAAACTATCAAATTATAGTGAGCAGAGTCATCAACCAATATTTCAAGCGACCGAATTATTTTAAAATCAACGGTGAGCCCGTATTTTCCATCTTCAGCGTGAACAAACTGCTGGAAAGCTTCGGTAGCAGTGTTGAAGAAGCCCAAAAAGCGCTAAATTATTTCCGCGATGAAGTGAAAAAGGCCGGTTTCCCCGGGTTGCATATCCAATGGAACCAGGGCGGCGGTTCCCTGATGTCGGATGCGGCAGCCGGTCAGTTTATCAACAATGTGAAAGCGATGGGTTTCAACAGTATTGCCATGTATAATATGGGAGGACGAGTTGAAGATTATATTACTTACGGCACTAATTCTATCAGGATACGTGAACAAATGGACGCTATCCTGGATGTACCGGTCTTTCCCTGCGTGTCCATCGGATGGGACGATACGCCGCGTTTTCCCGCAAAAGGTATCCACGATGTGGTACACTACCACAACACTCCCCAAGGTTTTGCAACCCTGCTCGCTATAGCGAAAAAATATGCCGACAACCACCCGGAACAGCCCAAACTGATCACCATCAACGCTTGGAATGAATGGGTGGAAGGAAGTTACCTGTTGCCCGACATGCTCAACGGGTTCGGCTATCTGGAAGCAGTGAAGGAGGTGATCATTGACGGTAAATATGACAGGTATTAACCCGGTAAAAAATAAGGTCTGGCCCATAACACGGACAATAACGGTAAGTTGTTGGTCACACTTTTTGCTTCTGCACCCAAGACAGATTTGTAATGACTTATACCGCGACCGCGCCAGTATCCGGCACTAATTTTGTACACGGGGATAAATCAGCGGCTCAAACCAACCTTGTACCGCGATACTTGTTATGCTCAATAAAATTTGTATCTGGACGGCAAAAAGTGCGCCATACCCTCCTTTTCCGGCCTAAAGAAATCTTCTACTAAAGTACAAGGACAGGTGGTCTGTTTATTCCGGACAAACTGACCCCCCTCATGAAGTCAACCACCCCGCAGGGCAATCGTATAACGGTATGCAATGAACGATTTAAAAAATCAAATTTACTCTTTTTTCTTTTTTCTGATGGATTCCCCGGATAATTCTATTCTAAATGGGAGGTATGAACAAGCCGATCAAGGATAACAACTGCAAAAATGCTTACAGAAGTCCTGGCAACGGCGCTTTTAGATCGATTATTGTTCCGGTGTGAAGTAGTAAACCATAACGGAAATAGTTATAAAATGGAGAATAGAAAAACAATTTTTAAGCAATGATTTTTTTTATACTTGTAGAAATATAAAAAGTGTGCACTCTTGTTGCCATTTTTTGTGCATTCCCGATTACGAAAAACTGTGCAGTTGTAATTACCACTTACAACAATACCTGGTGACTGAAATAGCTCCCTCATTTACTGAACAAGAAAAGGATAGTAAAGCTGAGGAATTTGTTAACTGTACCGGTGCAGTAATTGAGTACAAAGCTGGAAATGAATGCTACTATATTCCTGCATCAGATAAGATCGTACTGTGTAAACCAGAATAGTTTAATGGCCTGGAAGCTTATTATTCTGTACTGTTTCATGAGCTGGGCCATTGGACCGACCATGAGAAACGGATGAACAGGGATATCAGGAATTCATTTGGCTCACAGGACTATGCCTTTGAGGAACTGGTAGCTGAGTTCTTTTCAGCGTTTATATCAGCACAGAACGGGTTTACTTCAAAGATTACAAATAATGCTGCGTCTTAAGTTGTAAAATTATATGTTTTCAATCTGGTTGAAAAAATCTTTGAGTTTTTTTGACTCAAGATTTTTTAAACCTTGACGCAGCTTTTACCTTTACAAAAAATTCTTCACACTACCTAAGGGGGTGGTTTCCCCTTACTTATTTAGCATATTTAAGACTAAAAGAGTAATAGGGAAAGTAAACTCTTTGCGAGCCTTTAGTTTGTTCGTTGCTAGTGCGGGCCTACAAATGTGCTTACGACTGTGGGTTGGCTATTTGTTATATCGCTAAAACTCTTTGCCTCCATACATTTACTTCTTTTCCAATTGATGTTTTCCACTGTGGTGCTCTTACATTTCTAAAAACCAAACATCTGTCAATTAATGTTTTGAAATCAGAATTATGATATTTTTTACTAGTCAATGTATCAATAGCTACGATGAAATCGGATAAATTCATAGGAACAATATTTACAAATTCTTCTTCATCACCTTTATACCAAACTCCAATTCTAAAAGTCTCTGCAACATTATTATCAACAGTTGGCGCAATAAATAGACAATATACGTCTTTGTTTGGATACTGTTCTTTATATTGAACTGTATGCCTTCTAACAGGTTCGCTTTCAACAGCCATTTGTCTGTGCGAACTAGTTAAAGTTACTTCAACAACTAATACGTATGTTTCAAATTCAAATAGAAGATCAGCTCCTCCGCCCGGAGCAGTATTTCTTGGATGGAAATCTTGGTCTATTGGAAATCGTCTAGTTGTGTGTATTGGACTTACCAAATCATCAATTGCAAGAAAACTCCTCCATATAGCCCATTCTAAATATGCTGGACGATCATCAATTTCTGGTCCATTAGGAACAGTTTCTCCATTCAATACTTTTAAATACTCGATGATTTCTTTTATGGCTTCTTCTGATTGTTGTTCATTTGCAAAATTTTCTTCTCTTTCCCAATTATTATATTCAATAAGTGCAAATCTGATTTTCTTTATTTCGGAACTGTCTGAATCTAATGTCAATAAATTTGCCTCTCCCAGTAAAGGATTGTTTTTGTCACGAATACCATCCTTTAATT
>CAYGFI010000091.1:0-1470 GCA_964349045.1 uncultured Chitinophaga sp. | reverse complement strand
TTTATTTTATTTGCTCTAATCACAATGGTTTGTCCGATTCTTGAAAAAAGTCCAGAGAGTGAAAAATATCTAAAAGTTGTATCAGAATAATCACTAACTACAGAATTGGGATCTATTCCAATTTCTTTACCGAGTTCTGCTTTATAATTGTTCTTTAAGGTTCTAACTTCTTGTGGATTTTTACATTCCGATAATTTTCGCCTATAGAGTAATATTTCAGCAACAATTAGGTTGGGTAATTCGTCCGTATGATTTCTAAATTTTTGAAGAAATAATCCTGTTTCAAATTTATTCAAGCCAGCATGTCCGTTCTGCTGTAATTTCCTTAAAACTTGCAACAATAATATAAATGGTTTCAATGAACCTTCAGGAAAACCACTTTCAAGTGAATTTGGCAATTCATAACAAGCAAACTGCCTTGTATAAATTTCTTCAATTTCAGGAATTGATTTTGCTTCTATCAGATTTCGGCCTGCTGGGGTAATTTCAAAATCCTGTGTTACTAAAAGAATACCAATAGAGGTAAATAGTTCTGATGTAGAGTATAGATTATTATTGATATTATATCGTTCAAAACTAATGAATCCTAATTGATAAAAAGCTGCTCTCCATTTACGACCATTCCAATCTGATGGTTCCCCTTCAAATTCAAGCACTTCCCTTTCTTTTAATTTGGCATGAAGCCTTGCTTCAATTTCCGAGCCTTTAGCATTACCTGAAAAACCTTCTTCTAAAAACACTTTCAAGGCATTCTCAATTCTCTTGGGATTTCTAACAGTTGTATTACCTATGTTCCAAACTTTTGGCATAATTATATTGCAATAAATAAATATTCCTTTACTCTATTATTCTCATTTCCGATTTTGTGCGATTGCGTCCCAAATGAATAAGTATGGTCAATTTCATAAACAGAAACTTGACTTTTATGAACTTTTAAAATTTCAGTCAATTCATCTTTTGTTGGTAAAGAATTTGATGAATATGACACAGCTATAATTGAATCTTTGAAACGTTCAAAAAGCTTTTCAAATTCACTATAGGCTGCTAATTTATTCGAAAAGGGGGATTTGTAGCTCTTGAATTTTTTTGTTATTGTATTCTCTTGTATTTCAAGTCCTTCCCAATTTTTCACTAAGCCCTCAATAAAATGATATCTCCTGACATAATCATTATCCGATTTTGGACTGTAATATGGTGGATCTAAATATACTAAATCTGCTTTTACTTGGAGATTTTGTGTAAGAGAATTAAATGATTCATTTTGTTGGAAGTTATCAAATACTGCATTATTAAAAAGTAATACGTTGTTAACAAAATGCTCTTTTAAAGTATCTCTCAAATCCTGCCGACCATCATCATATCTATCACCAATAAAGGTAAATATACCCCGTGGTCTTTTTTTCATGCAAGCTCGAGAAAGAGCAGACAATGCAATTGACTTTTTGTAATCATTATCAAGTAATTCAATAT
>CAYGFI010000090.1:0-19681 GCA_964349045.1 uncultured Chitinophaga sp. | reverse complement strand
CAATTAATGCTTCCTGTGCGGAATCGAAAAGATGAAAAACCGGTAATTAAATAAATTTAATCAGATCATGGCAAAAGAAGTAGACGGCATGATAAAGTTGCAGATTCGTGGTGGGGCCGCAAATCCCTCACCTCCCGTAGGACCCGCGTTGGGTTCCAAAGGAGTGAACATCATGGAATTTTGTAAACAATTCAATGCTAAAACTCAGGATCAGGCAGGAAAGTTGCTGCCTGTGATCATAACGGTTTATTCCGATAAGTCGTTTGATTTTATTGTTAAGACTCCACCGGTAGCTGTGCAATTGTTGGAATTGTCGAAAATAAAAAAAGGCTCGCAGGAACCCAACCGTGATAAGGTTGCTACTGTGACATGGGATCAGGTTAAAACTATTGCCGAAGGCAAAATGCCCGATCTTAATGCTTTTACAATCAAATCTGCCATGAAAATGGTTGCCGGAACAGCAAGGAGCATGGGAATATCAGTTAGCGGAAATTTCCCATCAAACATTTAACAAAAATTCAAAATGACCAGACTTACTAAAAATAGGAAGTTAGCTTTAGAGAAAATTGAGGTTGAAAGAGCCTACAAACTTAATGAAGCAGCCACACTGGTTAAGGAAATCACCAAAGCAAAATTTGACTCCTCAGTGGATATCGATGTGCGCTTAGGTGTTGACCCCAGGAAAGCGAATCAGATGGTGCGTGGCGTTGTTACCCTTCCGCATGGTACAGGTAAACAGGTCAGGGTTCTGGTTCTTTGCACTCCCGAAAAAGTAGAGGAAGCTAAAGAAGCCGGCGCTGATTATGTAGGGCTGGATGACTTTGTTGAGAAGATCGAAAAAGGTTGGACCGACATTGATGTTATTATTACTATGCCTTCTGTAATGGGTAAAATAGGAAAACTTGGAAGGGTGCTGGGTCCCAGAGGACTTATGCCTAACCCCAAAAGTGGTACCGTTACAATGGAAGTTGGAAAAGCCGTAAAAGAAGTGAAAATGGGAAAAATTGACTTTAAAGTCGATAAATTCGGAATAATTCACTCCTCGATTGGCAAAACCTCTTTTAACCCCGAACAAATAGCCGACAATGCAAAAGAATTTATTCAAACCATCGTCAAGCTTAAACCCTCATCTGCAAAAGGTACTTATATTAAAAGTATCTACATGTCCAGTACTATGAGCCCAGGTATCAAAATCGATGCTAAGGCTATTGAAGAATAATTTAAACGCGCAAAGATCTCTATATTATGAGAAGAGAAGAAAAGGACGTAATAATTGACGATCTCTCGCAACGGATCGCTAAAACCAAACATTTTTATCTGACAGATATCTCTAATCTGAATGCAGAAGAGACATCTAAACTCAGAAGAAAATGTTTTGAGAAACAGGTTCAGTTGCTGGTTGTCAAAAATAATCTCCTTAGAAAAGCGCTCGAAAGATCAGAAATCGATTATACACCTCTTTTTGATGTATTGAAAGATTCTACATCCATAATGTTCACTGAAACAAACAGCCTGCCTGCAAAACTTATTAAAGAGTTTCGCAAAAAGAATGACAAACCCATACTTAAGGCTGCCTGGGTGGAAGAATCAATATATATCGGAGATGAACAACTCGATGCCCTTTCAGGTATAAAATCTAAGGAAGAACTTATCGGTGATGTATTGATGCTGCTGCAGTCTCCAATGAAGGGTTTGCTTTCTGCAATCTCTTCACCCGGACGAAATCTCGCGGGAGTTCTAAAAACATTATCAGAAAAAGAATAATTTTTAATAACATTTCTAAAATTAAATAAGATGGCAGATATTAATGCACTCGCAGGTCAGTTAGTTGAACTGACAGTTAAAGAAGTAAATGAGTTACTGACAGTATTAAAAGACCAATACGGAATCGAACCTGCTGCTGCAGCTGTTGCTGTTGCAAGTACGGCTGGTGGTGGCGAAGCCGCTGCAGCTGTTGAAAAAACGACTTTCGATGTTATCCTTAAAAGTGCTGGCCCGGCAAAACTCCAGATCGTTAAACTTGTTAAAGATTTAACAGGCCTCGGTCTTAAAGAAGCAAAAGCTGTTGTTGATGCTGCACCTTCACCTGTAAAAGAAGGAGTATCAAAAGACGAAGCAGAATCTCTTAAAGCACAATTGATAGAAGCAGGAGCAGAAGTTGAACTTAAATAAGGCAAAGGCTTATAACACTATCAGGGTTTAGAATCTCAGACCGAAATCAGACGGGCGGGATTCTAAGCCTTTTTGCTATTTTATCAGATTAAGTTCAATATAATCTCAAATCATACATGTCAATCGATAAAACAAATCAGAGGATTAGCTTTTCTTCCAATAAAAATCAGCTCGATTATCCTGATTTTCTGGAAGTGCAATTAAAATCATTCAGGGATTTCTTTCAACTCGAAACCACCCCTGAAAACAGAAAACGAGAAGGCCTTTTCCAGGTTTTCCAGGAAAACTTCCCTATTTCTGATACCCGGAATAATTTCGTTCTTGAATTCCTTGACTACTACGTTGATCCCCCGAGGTATTCTATCGACGAATGTATCGAACGCGGATTAACTTACAGCGTACCTCTCAAGGCTAAATTAAAATTGTATTGTACAGATCCTGAACATGAAGATTTTGATACAGTAATTCAGGATGTTTACCTTGGAACTGTTCCATACATGACTGCCAGGGGCGTGTTTGTCGTTAACGGAGCCGAAAGGGTGGTCGTTTCACAGCTACACCGTTCCCCCGGTGTATTCTTCGGACAAAGTCTCCATGCAAACGGGACTAAACTTTATTCTGCGAGAATTATTCCTTTTAAAGGATCCTGGATCGAATTTGCTACGGACATTAATAATGTCATGTATGCCTATATCGACCGTAAGAAAAAATTACCCGTGACTACGTTACTTCGTGCAATTGGCTACGAAAGTGATAAGGATATACTTGAAATTTTTGATCTTGCTGATGAAATCAAAGTTTCTAAAACTGCTTTGAAAAAGCTTGTGGGTCACCGCCTTGCAGCTAGGGTACTCAAAACATGGACCGAGGATTTTGTGGATGAAGATACCGGTGAAGTGGTCTCAATCGAAAGAAATGAAGTAATTATAGATCGTGAAACGGTTCTGGAAAACGAACATATTGACCTGATCGTCGACTCCGGCGCTAAAACCATCCTGCTGCACAAGGAAACGGCAAATATGGTCGATTTTGCCATTATTTACAATACCCTGCAAAAAGATCCCTGTAACTCCGAGAAAGAAGCAGTTTTGCATATCTACAGGCAGCTCAGAAACTCCGAACCACCGGATGAAGCTACTGCCAGAGACGTAATCGATAAACTCTTTTTCTCAGACAAACGATACGATTTGGGTGAAGTTGGCCGCTACAGGATCAACAAAAAACTTAACCTCGATATTGCCAGTGACACCAAGGTATTAACCAAGCAGGATATTATAGCGATTATTAAATACCTCATCGAACTTATCAACTCTAAAAGTGATGTTGATGATATCGACCACTTAAGTAACAGAAGGGTAAGAACCGTTGGAGAACAGCTGATGAACCAGTTCAGCGTGGGTCTGGCCAGAATGGCAAGAACTATCCGTGAAAGAATGAATGTCAGGGATAATGAGGTCTTTACACCTATCGACCTGATCAATTCAAAAACCCTCTCTTCTGTTATTAATTCTTTCTTTGGTACCAACCAGCTGTCGCAGTTCATGGACCAGACTAATCCCCTGTCGGAAATGACTCACAAACGTCGTCTTTCCGCACTCGGTCCTGGTGGCCTTTCAAGAGAAAGAGCGGGTTTCGAGGTTCGTGATGTTCATTATACGCATTATGGCAGACTGTGCCCCATTGAAACTCCTGAAGGCCCTAATATCGGACTAATTTCTTCACTTTGCGTTTTTGCAAAGATTAATAACCTTGGATTTATTGAAACTCCTTACCGCAGAGTGGAAACAGGGAAAATTGACCTCACTAAAGAAGGTATTATCTATCTGAGCGCTGAAGAGGAAGAAGAACAAGTCATTGCTCAGGCAAACGCTCCCTTTGATGAAGAAGGTAACTTTACAAATCTTAAGGTGAAAACCCGATTTAACGGCGACTTTCCACTTTCAGACAAGGACGGAGTGGCTCTCATGGATGTTGCTCCAAACCAGATCGCTTCTATCGCTGCATCCCTCATCCCTTTTCTTGAACACGATGATGCCAACAGGGCTCTTATGGGATCAAACATGATGCGGCAGGCTGTACCCCTCATCTCTCCTGAAGCCCCGATTGTGGGTACCGGGATTGAAAATGTTGTGGTACGCGACTCCCGCTTGCAGTTACTTTCAGAAGGAGATGGAGTTGTGGAATTTGTTGATGCCAATGAAATTGTCATACGGTATTCAAGATCAGAAGAAGAAAAATTTGTTAGCTTCGACGACGATATCAAACGGTATAAATTGCCTAAATTCAAGAAAACCAATCAGAGTACCTGCGTGAACCTTTCACCCATCGTATCTAAAGGTCAAAAGGTCAAAAACGGTGAAATTCTTACTGAAGGTTATGCAACTGAAAACGGAGAACTCGCTCTCGGCCGTAACCTGATGGTGGCATTCATGCCCTGGAAGGGATATAACTTTGAGGATGCTATCGTTCTTTCTGAACGTCTTGTTCGTGAAGATGTTTTCACTTCAATACATGTTGATGAATACCTCCTCGAAGTTAGAGATACCAAAAGGGGACTTGAAGAACTTACTTCCGATATCCCAAATGTTTCTGAAGAGGCAACAAAAAACCTCGATGAAAATGGTCTGATCCGCATTGGCGCTGAAGTTAAACCAGGTGATATCCTCATCGGAAAAATCACTCCAAAAGGTGAATCAGATCCTTCTCCTGAAGAAAAACTCCTGAGAGCAATTTTTGGTGATAAAGCTGGCGACGTGAAAGATGCTTCACTGAAAGCAGGCCCTTCTCTGTTTGGTGTTGTAATTGATAAAAAACTGTTCTCCCGTTCAATGAAAGACAGGAAATCAAAAGTTACAACCAAACCGATTATCGATAAAATCGATGAAGAGTTTACCAGAAACATTGAAGAACTCAGAAATAAACTGATTGATAAACTCTTTATCCTGGTTAATGGTAAAACTTCTCAGGGTGTTAAAGATTATTATGGAGTTGATATCATTGCCAAAGGTGTTAAGTTTACTCAGAAAACACTTCAGGAAATTGATTTTAATAATATCAATCCTAATAAATGGACAACTGATAAGGATAAGAATGATATTATTAAAAACCTCCTGCATAACTACCTGATTAAATACAAGGAGGTTGACGGAAATTATAAAAGAAAGAAATACAATATCACCATCGGTGATGAGCTACCTACCGGAATTGTGCGTTTGGCGAAAGTATATGTTGCCAAAAAAAGGAAAATTACCGTGGGAGATAAAATGGCCGGTCGGCATGGTAATAAAGGAATTGTTGCCAAAATCGTTCGCGATGAGGATATGCCTTTCCTGGAAGATGGAACTCCTGTTGATATTGTTCTTAACCCGCTTGGAGTGCCATCACGTATGAATCTTGGACAGATTTATGAAACAGTACTGGCGTGGGCAGGGCTTAAGCTTGACCTGAAATTTGCAACTCCTATTTTCGATGGCGCTAAAATTTCAGAAATAACAGATTATACAACTAAAGCAGGATTACCCAGATTTGGAAAAACCTTTTTATTTGATGGAGGCACCGGCGATCGTTTCGATCAGCCTGCAACTGTGGGTATTATTTATATGCTTAAACTGGGACACATGGTTGATGATAAGATGCATGCCCGTTCTATTGGACCCTATTCACTTATAACTCAGCAACCCCTTGGAGGTAAAGCTCAGTTCGGTGGACAGAGATTTGGTGAAATGGAAGTCTGGGCTCTTGAAGCATTCGGCGCTTCCAATATCCTTCAGGAAATCCTTACTATTAAATCTGATGACGTTTCAGGACGTGCAAAAGCTTACGAGGCGATTGTTAAAGGTGAGCCTATGCCTCCTGCCGGAATTCCTGAATCTCTTAACGTTCTCCTTCACGAACTCAGAGGTCTTGGCCTGAGCGTAAACCTTATCTAATTTTACATTCTCCGGTTCTGCCGGAAAATGGTACTTGTTTTTTTATATACAACTATTAATTTTCAACATATGTCATTCAGAAGGGACACTAAAGTAAAATCAAACTTTAATAAGATCTCAATCGGACTGGCTTCTCCTGAGGAAATTCTTGAACGTTCCAGCGGTGAAGTATTAAAACCGGAGACTATTAATTACCGTACTTACAAACCGGAACGCGACGGATTATTTTGTGAGAGAATTTTCGGACCAGTAAAGGATTTTGAATGCCATTGCGGCAAATATAAAAGAATCCGGTATAAAGGTATCGTTTGCGATCGTTGCGGCGTTGAAGTTACAGAAAAGAAAGTCAGACGGGAAAGAATGGGACATATCTCTCTCGTTGTACCTGTTGCTCATATCTGGTATTTCAGGTCTTTGCCTAATAAAATTGGTTATTTGCTTGGCCTCCCTACTAAAAAGCTGGATGCAATTATTTATTACGAGCGATATGTTGTAATTAACCCGGGCATCAAACTGGTAGATGGTGTTAATTATCTCGATTTCCTTACAGAAGAAGAATATCTGGATATTCTTGATTCTCTTCCCAAAGAAAACCAGTATCTCGAAGATGAGCATCCTGATAAATTCATTGCAGGTATGGGCGCTGAGGCTTTATATGATTTGCTCAGAAGACTCGACCTTGATAAATTATCATATGATTTGCGTCATAAGGCCAGTAACGAAACGTCCCAGCAAAGAAAAAACGAAGCGCTGAAACGCCTTCAGGTTGTTGAAGCTTTCCGCGAATCAAAAGGAATCAACCGTCCTGAGTGGATGATTGTAAAAGTTGTTCCGGTAATTCCTCCTGAATTACGCCCGCTTGTTCCTCTGGATGGCGGACGTTTCGCCACCTCCGACCTGAATGACTTATACCGCAGGGTTATCATAAGAAATAACCGGCTAAAGAGACTTATTGAAATAAAAGCTCCTGAAGTTATACTCAGAAATGAGAAACGCATGCTTCAGGAATCAGTAGATTCTCTTTTCGACAACTCACGCAAAGCTAATGCAGTAAAAACTGATGCCAATCGTCCACTGAAGTCTCTATCTGATAGTCTGAAAGGAAAACAGGGTAGGTTCCGTCAGAATTTACTTGGAAAAAGGGTAGACTATTCGGCCCGTTCGGTTATAGTCGTAGGTCCTGAATTGCAGTTACACGAATGCGGACTTCCTAAAGACATGGCTGCTGAACTGTATAAACCTTTTATTATCAGGAAACTCATTGAAAGAGGTATTGTAAAAACAGTAAAATCAGCTAAGAAAATTGTCGATCGTAAAGATCCGGTTGTTTGGGATATTCTCGAAAATGTACTTAAAGGACATCCGGTTCTTCTGAACCGCGCTCCCACCCTCCACCGTCTGGGTATTCAAGCCTTCCAGCCAAAACTTATTGAAGGTAAAGCTATTCAGTTACACCCCCTCGTTTGTACCGCATTCAATGCCGACTTCGATGGAGACCAGATGGCAGTTCACCTCCCTCTTGGAAACCCTGCAATTCTCGAGGCTCAGATTCTGATGCTTGCATCTCATAATATTCTGAACCCTGCGAATGGCGCTCCAATAACAGTACCTTCCCAGGACATGGTGCTTGGCCTTTATTATATCACCAAAGCGCGTAAAAATACCAAAGAACATCCGGTTTTAGGCGAAGGTCTTACTTTCTATTCATCCGAAGAAGTAATTATTGCATATAACGAAAAGAAAGTTCACCTGCATGCAATTATAAAGGTCAGAATTAACAACCAAACGGATGAAAAACCCGGCTATGAAATAGTTGAAACCACAGTAGGACGTGTGATTTTTAATGAGTATGTTCCTAAAAATATCGGATTCATAAATGAAATCCTCACCAAGAAATCACTTAGGGATATCATTGGTAATGTTTTGAAAAATGCAGGAACTGCAGCCACTGCCAAATTCCTCGATGATATCAAAAATCTTGGATTCCAGATGGCATTCCGCGGAGGCCTTTCTTTTAACCTTGATGATGTTATCGTTCCCCTTGAAAAAGAAGTTCTTGTTAATGAGGGTTATGAGCAGGTTGACGAGGTCCTCGCTAACTATAATGCCGGTTTCATTACTAATAATGAGAGGTATAACCAGATTATCGACATCTGGACACATACCAATGCCAAACTTACACAGACCTTAATGAAACAGTTAAGCTCTGATAACCAGGGATTCAACCCTGTTTATATGATGCTTGATTCAGGCGCCCGTGGTTCTAAAGAACAGATCCGCCAGCTTTCTGGTATGCGCGGTCTTATGGCTAAACCTCAGAAATCAGGTTCGACAGGCTCTGAAATTATCGAAAATCCGATTCTTTCCAATTTTAAGGAAGGATTATCCGTTCTCGAATACTTTATTTCAACCCACGGTGCCAGAAAAGGTCTTGCCGATACCGCTCTGAAAACAGCTGATGCCGGATATCTGACTCGTCGTCTTGTTGACGTTTCACAGGATGTGATCATAACTGAACACGATTGCGGTACCCTTCGCGGATTGGTCGCTACAGCGATCAAGAAAAGCGAGGAGGTGGTTGAAACACTTTTCGAGCGTATCCTGGGCAGAACTACAGTTCATGATGTTTATCATCCTCTTACAGGTCAACTGGTTATAGAAGCTGGTGAGGAAATCTCCGAAGATATCGCAAAATTAATTGAAGAATCACCCATCGAGCAGGTTGAGATACGTTCAGTACTTACCTGTGAATCAAAAAAAGGAGTTTGCGGAAAGTGTTACGGACGGAGTCTTGCAACCGGCAATATGGTTCAGATTGGAGAGGCTGCCGGTGTAATTGCAGCTCAGTCGATTGGTGAACCTGGTACACAGCTTACTCTTCGTACATTCCACGTGGGAGGTACAGCTTCAAGCGTAACTTTCGAATCAAATATCGTTTCAAAATACGATGGAATTGCCAACATCGACGAATGCAGAACGGTTTCCAAAACCGATCCCTCTACCAGAGAAAAAGTTGACATCGTGATCGGTCGTCTCGCAGAACTTAGAATAACAGACAAAAATACCGGAATTGCTCTTACAACCCATAATATTCCTTACGGATCAAAGCTTTTTATTAAACCCGGTACGGAGGTTAAAAAGAAAGATTTGATCTGCGAATGGGATCCATATAATGCCGTGATCATCACGGAAGTAGATGGTAAAATATCATTCGAAAATGTAATTGATGGAATTACCTATCGCGAAGAATCCGATGAACAAACCGGGTATCGTGAAAAAGTAATTATTGAGACCAGGGATAAGACCAAAAATCCGGGAATCAGAATTATGAGCAAAGACAATGAAGTTATGAAATCATACAACCTGCCTGTTGGAGCACATATTTCCGTAAATGAAAATGATAAAGTTCTTGCGGGCGACATTCTTGTAAAAATACCAAGAGCTGTTGGAAAATCAGGTGATATCACAGGTGGTCTTCCAAGGGTAACTGAACTTTTCGAAGCCAGGAACCCATCGAATCCTGCTGTTGTATCTGAAATTGATGGTGAAGTAACCTTCGGAAAAGTGAAACGGGGAAACCGTGAAATAATAATCCAGTCCAAAGCCGGAGAATTAATGAAATACCTTGTTCCACTTTCTAAACAAATACTTGTTCAGGAAAACGATTATGTTCGTGCCGGAATGCCTTTATCCGACGGAGCAATAACTCCTTCTGATATTCTGGCAATTAAAGGCCCCACAAAGGTTCAGGAGTATATCGTGAATGAAGTTCAGGAAGTTTACCGCCTGCAGGGAGTAAAAATTAACGATAAACATTTTGAAATTATCGTACGCCAGATGATGCGTAAAGTCGAAATCGTTGACCAGGGTGATACCAAATTCCTCGAAAAACAAATTGTCGATAAGTGGGAGTTTATGGATGAGAACGATTGGATTTTCGGTAAAAAAGTGGTTATCGATCCGGGTGAATCACAAAATCTTTATCCCGGTCAGATCATAACTGCCAGAAAACTTCGGGATGAAAATTCAATGCTTCGTCGGAAAGACATGAAGTTGATCGATGCACGCGATGCCATACCAGCAACATCCAGCCAGATATTACAGGGAATAACAAGGGCTTCACTTCAAACCAAAAGTTGGTTCTCGGCTGCTTCATTTCAGGAAACTACCAAGGTACTTAATGAGGCTGCTATTCATGGTAAAATCGACTTTCTTGAAGGATTGAAAGAAAACGTAATTGTTGGACATCTCATTCCCGCTGGAACAGGAATCCGCTCGTGCCAGAACCTTGTTGTAGGTTCACGTGAGGATTATGAAAAAATGAGAGCAGGAGCGACATCCGGAATACTTAAGACTGAACCAGAATCATAAACTTTTACGGTTATGGAAGAAGATAAAATAAATAAGAATCAGATTAGCATTGAGCTAAATGAAGAGATTGCGCAGGGTGTTTATTCAAATCTTGTCATCATTACGCACTCTTCTGCCGAATTTATTCTCGACTTTGTAAGAATCATGCCTGGAGTTCCAAAAGCACAGGTTAAATCGAGGATTATTCTTACACCGGAACATGCAAAACGTTTAATGCTTGCTCTAAAGGATAATGTTGCTAAGTATGAATCTGTCCATGGCCCTATTAAAAAAGTTGAAAATATAGGGGGTACAGTGCTTCCGATGAATTTTGGAGGGCCAACAGCGCAGGCTTGATATATTAATTATATCGCTTATTTAAACCCCGTATAAAAACGGGGTTTTTTTTCGAATATACTTTACCGGCCGGTTTGACTTTACTAATAATTACTATATTTGTCGCCATTGAAAGAAATTTTAATCTTTATTTTATGAAGGGCTTAAAAATCATTGTTTTAGCCAAGCAGGTTCCTGATACAAGGAATGTCGGAAAAGATGCCATGAAAGCAGATGGTACCGTAAACCGCGCTGCACTTGAAGCTATTTTCAACCCGGAAGATCTTAATGCACTCGAGCAGGCGCTTCGGGTAAAGGATAAAGTTAAAGGTTCAACCATAACAATCCTTACCATGGGCCCCGGACGCGCTGCTGAAGTTATTCGCGAAGGTTTATACCGTGGTGCAGATAATGGTTATCTGCTTACCGACCGTAAGTTTGCCGGTTCCGATACATTGGCAACTTCCTACGCGCTTTCACAGGCTATCCGGAAAATTAAGGATTTTGACATTGTATTTGCCGGCCGTCAGGCTATCGATGGCGATACAGCCCAGGTTGGTCCACAGGTTGCTGAAAAATTGGGAATCCCCCAGATAACCTACGCGGAAGAGATTTTGGATATTAAAGGGAATGAGATTATTGTAAAAAGGAGACTTGAAAGGGGAGTTGAAGTCGTATCGGTAACCATACCGGTATTAATTACTGTTCATAGCTCAGCAGCAGATTGCAGACCGAGGAATGCAAAACTTCTTATGAAATATAAACACGCCCGCACAATTACAGAAAGACAGGACGCAACTGAAGATTACCTCAACCTGTATCAGTCTCGTCCTTATCTGAATATTGATGAATGGAGCACCGCGGATATTGTTGTAGATGATTTGGCGCTTGGTCTCACCGGATCACCTACCAAAGTTAAAAAAATTGAAAATGTGGTTTTCAAAGCCAAAGAATCTAAAGTTCTTTCTCCATCTGATATAGAAATAGATGAACTTATGAAAGAACTTATCGAAAACCATACTATTGGTTAATAATCTTCATGTCGAATTAAAAAATTTTGCCTGTGAATAATATATTCGTTTATTGTGAGATCGAAGATGGCCTGATTGCTGATGTGAGTCTTGAATTACTTACTAAAGCCAGAAATCTTGCAGATCAGTTATCCTGTAAAGTTGAAGCTGTTATACTGGGATCTGAGCTTAAAGGTATTGAAAAGCAATTGTTCCCGTATGGCGCGGATGTAATTCACATTGGCGATGATAAGCGTCTTGCCCCCTACCTTACCTTACCTCATAGCGCCCTGCTCAGGCATGTATTAGAACAGGAAAAACCTCAAATAGCCCTGTTTGGCGCCACATCAGTTGGACGTGATCTGGCTCCGCGTATTGCTTCTGCTTTGAAGGTTGGACTTACTGCCGATTGTACTGGCCTGGAAATCGGGGGACATAGCGACAAGAAAGCCAACATTGAGTATGAGAATCTACTTTATCAGATACGACCTGCTTTTGGCGGAAATATTGTTGCAACCATCGTTAATCCTGAAACCCGTCCCCAGCTCGCCACTGTGAGAGAAGGTGTGATGAAGAAAGAAATCTTCAGGGAGAACTATAAGGGAGTCGTTAAAAACATTGATACGGATAAATACCTTAACGATGCTGATTTTGTTGTTAAAATCATTGAGCGTCACATGGAAAACAAAAAGGTAAATATCAAAAATGCAGGAATTATTGTTGCCGGTGGTTATGGCGTCGGATCCAAAGCTAATTTTAAACTGCTCTTTGACCTGGCTGATGTACTTGGGGCTGAAGTGGGAGGATCAAGAGCTGCAGTTGATGCCGGATATGTCGAACATGCCCGGCAGATTGGACAAACTGGTGTTACCGTTCGTCCTAAATTGTATATCGCGGTTGGGATATCAGGGCAAATCCAACACAGAGCCGGTATGGCCGACTCAGCAATGGTTATTTCAATCAATATCGATAGGCAGGCGCCCATTAACCAGATTGCCGATTATGTTATAATTGGTGATGCAGCTGAAGTCCTTCCAAAATTGATTAAATATTATAAGAAAAATTCCAAATAATCCCGACTTTGTAAAAGTAAAACATAAAGAAAATGGCAAATTTCTTCAATGATAATCAAGATCTGAAATTTCACCTTCATCATCAACTGATGAAAAAAATTGTTTCCTTAAAGGAAAAGGATTTTGAAGATAAGGATAAATTCGACTATGCCCCGGTAGATTTCGAAGATGCAATGGACAGTTATGAAAAAGTGCTGGAAATTATCGGTGAAATTTCCGCAGATATAGTTGCCCCCAACGCAGAATCCGTTGATCATGACGGTCCTCAACTTATCAATAATGAAGTGGTTTATGCACAAGGAACTACTCAGAATCATGAAGTTCTGACAAAAGCCGGACTAATTGGCATGTCACTTCCGCGAAAATATAATGGACTAAACTTTCCTATCGTACCCTATGTAATGGCTGCTGAGATTGTTTCCAGAGCTGATGCTGGTTTTGCCAATATCTGGGGATTACAGGATTGTGCAGAAACTATCCATGAATTTGGATCCGAAGAACTTAAAGCACAATACCTTCCATTGTTTAATGAAGGAGCAACAGCGGCAATGGTACTTACCGAACCTGATGCAGGATCTGACCTTCAGGCAGTTCAGTTAAAAGGCCAATCAATCACCGCGACTTATAATCCATCCCAGGACACATATTATTTGAACGGAGTTAAACGGTTTATTACCAACGGAGATGCCGATATCGCTTTGGTACTGGCACGTAGTGAAGAGGGTACGTCCGATGCGAGAGGTCTGTCGCTTTTTCTGTACGACAGGAAAGACCGTGCCGTGAAAATCCGTCGTATTGAAAACAAGTTAGGCATTAAAGGATCGCCAACCTGCGAAATGGTATTCACAAATGCCCCGGCAAAACTTATTGGCGACAGGAAGATGGGACTGATCAAATATGTGATGTCGCTGATGAACTCTGCCAGGCTGGGAATAGGTGCACAATCGGCAGGTCTTGCTGAAGCTGCATACCGCGAAGCCCTTAAATATGCTCATGAAAGAGTCCAGTTTGGGAAAGCCATTATCACCTTTCCCGCTGTTTATGAACTTCTCAGAAACATGAAGGTCAAAACGCAGGCAATGAGGACGTTATTGTATGAGACAGCTCGTTACTGTGATATGTATAAAGCTTACATTTTCATTGCTGAAGAACGTAAACTTGAAGCTGATGAGAGAACTGAAATGAAAAAGTATCAGAAACTGGCAGATGTTTTTACTCCCCTTTTAAAATTATTTTCAAGCGAATATAGTAATCAGATCGCCTATGATGCATTACAGGTACATGGGGGGGCTGGTTTTATGAAGGATTTCCCGATCGAAAGAATCTTCAGAGATGCCCGAATAACTTCAATTTATGAAGGTACATCGCAGCTTCAGGTTGTTGCTGCTATCAGGGGAGTTACAACAGGGGTTTTTCTCAGTCGTATTAAAGAATTTGAAGAAGTGAAAATTAAACCTGAGCTGCAGTTTCTTAAAAAAATGCTCCTGGATCTTACCGTGCAGTTTGAGGAAACACTAAGACTTGTGAATGCGGCCGGAGATGACGAATTCCTTGATTTTCATGCACGACGCCTGGTTGAAATGTCAGGTAATATAATAATGGGATACCTCCTCATGTTTGATGCACTAAAGAATGAAGAATTCAGAAATTCCGCCGAAATCTTTATCAAAAAAGCCAAATCAGATAATTCCGAAAAGATGGAATATATCCGGAATTCTGAGTTAAAAGATTTGGGGATTTTTAAGTACTAAGGAAAGTTTATAAAGTTCGTAAAGTTCATTAAAATAGTAAAAAACAGAGCTTCTCCTTACTTTAAGTATTTCCTGCTTTAGTTACTCCATACTTTGGCACTTGTTTTCTGGTACAGAATTTGCAAAGGAAAAAGAAAAGAGTTCCAAATGAATAATCTAATACATAAACTCTTAAACATTCTGAAGGAGCACGTGAATCAGAATAACAGAGAAATACAGTTTAATCAGGAAGAAATTGATAAACTGTTATCCGGTATTTCTTTGAATACCCGAAAAAAAGATCTCGATGGCAAATATTCACAAAACCGGCAATTACTCAATGAAAATTCTGATTTTGTAAAAATTCAGCTGGATCTGTCAGAATTTATTGAAAAATACAAGCATCTTTTCCCTGAAAATTCAGTTGAATCACAAATGAATAGTACAGCCGAAAACGATTCTCAGAAACTGTTTATGCAAACAGTCAGCGGTAAGGTTAAATATGATATTAAACATCCTCAATACAACAATCCTCATTTTTTTCAGGAGCTTTTAAAATACTACGAGAGCAATGAGAACTATGAAATGTGTGATAAACTCCTGAGACTTCGCAAGTTCTGATCCGGTTTTTATTTTTTTGCTTTTCCTGAATTCCTTCTTACTTTTATGGTTTTCCGATTTTATGGGTATGAATCAATCAACTTGCTTTGTATGTATTGGCGCAGGAAATGTTGCTACACACCTGGTGAGAAAGCTTTGCAGCGAAGGTTTCGATCTTATGCAGGTTTATAGCCGAACTGGTAAATCCGCCCGCTTGCTGGCCGATACTTATAAAGCTGGCTACACTACAACCATCAGTAAAATATTGACAAATGCAGATTTTTACCTTGTTGCATTGCCGGATCTGATCTTACCCGGTTTTTTTAAGGAGTTTAAAACCTGCGATAAACTTATTGTTCATACTGCAGGAAGTATTGGATTAGAAGTGTTCGGAGAAAAATTCCGGTATCCCGGAGTCATGTATCCTCTTCAGACCTTCACCAGGAATATTGAACTGGATCTGGTTGAAGTTCCTTTTCTCATTGAAGCAGGTGATAAAAAAACACTATTGAATATTAAAAGGATTGCCCGAATAATCTCAAAAAAGGTTTATATAACTGATTCCGAAACCAGGAAATGGATTCACCTCGCTGCAGTATTCGCCTGTAATTTCACCAATCACATGCTTGTAGCCTCTTCAGAAATACTTCAGTATAAAAATCTTGACCCCGAGATTCTTAAACCTTTAATTGAAGAAACTTTCAGGAAATCTCTGACGATGAACCCTGCTGAAGCTCAAACTGGTCCTGCTGTAAGGAATGATACCAATACAATTAACAAGCATATTAAAATGCTCGAAAACCAGGCGCTATTGCAAAAAATATATACTTTTACAAGTCGTAGTATACAGAACACAAAATCAACCAGGTAAAATAAATCAGGTAAATGAGTAATTTTAAGGGGGATCTGTTAAAAGTCAAGGCTTTTGTTTTTGATATTGATGGTGTTTTCGCAAGTTCCAAAGTCATTTTGCATCCTTCCGGCGATATGATGCGAACTATGAATATTAAAGATGGATATGCAGTCTTCTATGCTGTCAGAAAAAAATATATAATCGGGATAATATCAGGCGGAATTTCAGAATCGGTGAGAAACAGATTTGAAAAACTGGGTATATCTGACATCTATCTGGGGTCACATAATAAAATGAAGGATTTTAAAGACTTTCTCCTTAAGAACGATCTGAAACCTGAAAGCATCCTCTATATGGGAGATGACCTGCCGGATTATGAAGTTATGCAAATGGTTGGAGTTCCAACTTGCCCGTCTGATGCGGTTGAAGAAATTAAAGCAATTTCATATTACATTTCAGATAAAGCAGGAGGGGAGGGTTGTGTGAGAGATGTGCTGGAACAGGTGCTACGCTTGCAGGGAAAATGGATGGACGGTGATGCTTTTAGCTGGTAGGGTTTTTAATTATGGTTATACTTAAAATTTTGTGTAACTTCTGATCCATAACACAGAGTTATGCAAAAAAATATATTACTTAAAATACCATCAATATAATTAAGGTGCTAGCTGTTTTACGATTAATACGCTTCCAAAACCTCCTGATTATTGCTGCCACGCAATATATCATGCGCTATTGTATTATCTATCCCTTTCTGAAAATAAATAATTTTGAACTCCAGCTTAATGGATTTCATTTTTTATTGTTGGTGATTTCTACTGTTCTTATTGCAGCTGCAGGATATGTCATTAACGATTATTTCGATACCGGAACTGATCGTGTAAACCGCCCGGGTGAAGTAGTTATCGATCGCGGCATTCAACGACGACAGGCAATGCTTCTGCATTTCATACTTAATTTTACCGGCATTGTCCTCGGAATATACCTTTCATTTTATATCGGTGTATCTCAGTTAGCCCTGATATTTGTGCTGGCTTCCGGTCTTCTTTGGTTCTACTCAACAAACTACAAGCGACAATTTTTAGTGGGCAATCTGGTTGTCAGTGTTATGACAGGGATCGTTCCTCTGATGGTAATTCTTTTCGAAATGCCATTGCTTAATAAGAAATATGGACTGATAATGATTAGCCATCAGGCAAATTTCAATTACATTTTTTTCTGGATCATGGCATTTTCTTTTTTCGCATTTCTCACCACTCTGCTTCGTGAAATTATTAAGGATGCAGAAGATTTTGAAGGCGATAGCGCTTTTGGTATGAATACTCTTCCGATCATTATCGGCCGGAAAAATACCAAAATTGTAATTGTATCTGTCATATTGGTATGTTTAAGCTTATTAACAGGAATATTCATCAGGTTTCTGTTATATAGGGGGATTTCATTGGATTATATCACGGGAGGGTATTTCCTGTTGTTTCTTGTTATCCCTTTTTTTCTTTTACTTTATAAGATAATAATCGCTCAGACCAGAAATGATTTTCATGTTGCCAGCCAGATTACAAAGCTCATCATGCTGGCCGGAATACTTTATTCTTTCGTAGTTCAGTATATCGTTTTAAATCAAATAATCTAATTAAAATGCTTAAGGAAAAACTCAGGAAATACACGCTGGTTCTTGCATCCAGATCGCCTCGCCGAATGAAGCTGCTCCAGGAAACAGGAATCCCTTTCAGACTGGCTATCCCCCTTGATGTTGAAGAAAGATATCCGGAAGGACTTGATAAATTTCAAATCCCTGTTTACCTGGCCGAAATGAAATCTAAGGCATACGGTGAAATTCCAGATAGCGAAATTCTTGTTACAGCAGATACCATTGTCTGGCATAACAATCATATTGTAAAAAAACCTGCAAATGCAACGGAGGCATTTGAAATCCTCACCTCCCTGTCTGGCACCATGCATGAAGTAATTACCGGCGTCTGCGTTAGAAAAAATTTTAAAACAAGCACGTTTTATTCGCATAGCGAAGTGTATTTTACAAAATTGGCCCCTGAAGAGATCAGGTATTATATAGAAACCTGCAAACCCTTCGATAAAGCTGGTGGTTATGGAATTCAGGAATGGATTGGTTATATCGGAATAGAAAAAATAAATGGATCATATTTTAATGTGATGGGATTACCGGTACAAAAATTATATCGGGAGTTGGAAGTTTTTATCTAAGTTTATAATTTGTAAGTATGCGAATCGCGAAATTAATTACTGCCTTATATTTTTCAGTTTTAATCACACCTGCTCAGGGAGAGGAAGGTCTGTGGATCCCCATGTTATTGCAACATTATAACATAGATATTATGCAAAAACAGGGACTTAAACTGACGGCCGAAGATATTTACAGCATAAATCAGGCTTCACTTAAAGATGCAATTGTTATTTTCGGGGGAGGTTGCACTGGCGAGCTGATATCTGAAGATGGATTAATATTGACCAATCACCATTGTGGATATAGCGCTATTCAATCGCATAGCTCAGTTGGTAACGATTATCTTACAGATGGATTCTGGGCAATGAGCCGGGATCAGGAACTGCCAAATTCAGGATTAAAAGTTACATTTCTGATCCGGATTGAGGATGTAACTGCGAAAATTCTGGATTCAGTTACATCAGATACTCCTGAAGCATTGCGGGATAGTATCGTTCAGGCTCGTGCGGGTCGGCTTAAAAGGGAATCTGGTTCAAATACAGCATTTAAATCGGTTATAAAACCTTTTTATTATGGCAATGAATATTATATGTTTATCTATCAGGAATACAATGATATCCGTTTGGTCGGCGCTCCTCCCAGCGCAATAGGAAATTACGGGGAGGATTTGGATAACTGGATATGGCCCAGGCATACTGGCGATTTCAGCCTGTTCCGGATTTATGCCGGTAAGGATAATGAGCCGGCAAGCTACTCCCCCGAAAATACTCCTTACAAAAGTAAAAAACATCTTACGATTTCCACCTCAGGTGTTAAAGAAGGAGACTTTACTATGATAATGGGTTACCCGGGAACTACTAATGAATACATTATTGCCGATGAAATCAGTTTGATGCTGAATTCTCTTCTGCCACGAAAAATCGCAATCCGTGATGCCCGTCTGAAAATAATTGATAAATACATGCGACAAAATGATACTACACGTATTATGTACGCCTCTAAGTATCGTTCGATAAGTAATGCATGGAAAAAATGGCAGGGAGTTATTATCGGACTTGAACGAACAAACGGATTAGCAAAAAAGAAAATGGTGGAAGACAGGTTTCAGGAATGGACCCTCTCAAGCCCGGAAAGGAATTCAAAATACGGTGATGTCTTAGCACATATAAGAGACCTGAACGCAGAAATTTCCAAATATAGCCTGGTTTACGAATATTCAGGAGAAAGCGTTATGGCTGCAGAATTAACTGATTTTGCTCTCGATTTCAGTTCTTTTATTTCATCATCAATGGACTTGAGCCGGGAGGAAAAAATAGATGCAGTTACTAAGTTTAAGATTACAGTTAATGGATTTTTCAAAAACTTTAATCAATCAGTAGATAAAGAAATTTTCGCATCCATGCTTCAGTTTTTTTATACCGATATTGA
>CAYGFI010000089.1:0-19705 GCA_964349045.1 uncultured Chitinophaga sp. | reverse complement strand
AGTACCATCAAATTACCGCCTCCGAAAGGGGGCGGTTTAGTTCAACGATTGTGTAGACGCAATATTGCGTGTATATGCGCCTTGGACGTATGCATGTTTTTTTGTTTAAATAAATTCAATATTAAAGGTATTGTAAGTTTTAATAAATTCCAACTTTGAGTCCCCTCCGAAAAGGGGTTTTTAAAATAAGATGTAAAAATTAGTTACAATAGATAAAAATAGTGCAATGGAAAAAGTTCTGCTCAAAATTGGTTGTACCCTGTTCTGTAAGTTAAAATAATATATGAATAAGGGTCTAAGGGCAGGTATTTCCATTGTTTTAAACGTTCTTTGACATATTTGTTTCGTAAAGTTGAGTATTCGCACAAGGTTGATCCACAGGCATCTACAGTAAGCCCAACTTTTTTGTTTGATAAGCCCCCGGTATTTTGATTTATTATTTCTTAACGGGAGCCCAAGTTGAAAGATGGTTGCTTCCACATTATTTCGTTTGTGCAACTCTTCTACTGGGCGTCTTTTCATTTTGCGTCGCAAATGAGAAGCCCGGATGGCTTGTTGACTAAAATAATAGTGACCCGTGGGAGTAGTTATTCTCCATCTGTCTTCTTTGCTGTTTTTCAGTTTTTTAACCAATACGGCTTTCATGTGCTCGCCTGTTTGAGTGTCGGTGACCAATAACCCTTCTGGGGTCATTTCTAAATCATACTTTGATTCGGCACCCTGGATTCCGGTATAAACCATGTCGATATTTTGACAGCAATCATCATTGGAAGGGCTTTGGAATGCTCCATCAGCGTAAACTTTTTTAACCGGCTGGCCGGTAACTTCAATGGTAGACAGAATGGCTGGTTCAACAAATGCTGTGTCGGGTGTGTTTGCTTTTTCAACAAGCACGTTGGTAATCAGGTTAAGATTGTCATCGGAACAAGTTTCCGTAATATTCACGCTGTATCCCTTTACCTGCTGGTCTCGTTTGTTACGATAAGCACTGTCGGGATCATGAGGTGACTGAACGCTCGATGAGGAAATTTCTTCTTTCGGGCGAAGTTCAATCTGATGTTCTTCAGATACTCTGTATTGTTCATTAAATACACGATCAAGCAGTTGAAAGGACTCTGTTTGGAGTTCGCTAAATAACTTGAGCATTTTGTAGATCAGAATACCGATAGGTTGCAAACGACCCTTGAGTTCTTCTCTGGTACTACGGTAAACAGTTTTGGAAGATTCTTCTTCAGCAAGTTTTTTCAGTTGTTCCAGTTCTGCTGCAAAGATTCTTGATTTTGCAACCTTATCCAATGATTTATAAAATATGCAAAGTGTCTGATGGATGATCTCGTAGCGACTAAATAATGCAATGTTACTGCCAATCAACTTGCTGTCCATTCGAATGCTTCGGCCATTTACATCAAAATCTTTGATCTGCCCACTTGTAATTTGTGCAAAGGCCTTTCCCATCAAGTCTTCACCACTTTGCTTTTGATGATCATATATACGTTTGCGTAAAAGGTAATAGGTGGATTCTACCGGTAAAGAATCGTTCATGTTGAATAGCCCTAATGAACTACGTACCAATAAGTTGAAACGACAATGTTCAAATAGCTGCGAGTCACTCCATACAAAGGATTCTTTTAAAATCATCATTCCAACCAGCGTTCGAACTGGTGCATTGGGAGCACCTGTGGTATCATTGAAAAGTTTACTGAATATGGATTCATCAATACGCATGAGAACCTCTTTCCGGAATTGGTTATGCCAATGTCCTTGATCACTATACTGTTTGAGCGCTAAACTCTCGAGCATTGTTGGAACACTGGTGAAAGCATCTAATTGCGTTTCTTTGTTGGATTTCTTAAACATGGATTATGCTTTTCTGATCGAAACAAATATAGCAAAATAAACGAATAAATCAAATTATATTATTGACATTCAATTGTTTATAACTATTTTTAACAACGAAAATATTTGAATACTTTTAAAAATATAATTAACAAATATGGCTGCACCGACTTTTCGGAGTAGACTCAACTTTAAATATCTAAATTATCCAACGGACTCTTAAATTGATCAAATCCTTTGGTTGTTACATGTGTATATATTTCTGTGGTTTTACTGCTTTCATGGCCTAACATTTCCTGTATGTAACGAAGATCTGCTCCATCTTCCAGCGAATGGGTGGCAAAGGTGTGCCTTAATGTATGTACTGAAATATCTTTTTTAATTCCAGCTTTTTTGGCTGCCGCTTTTACAATATTCTGAATACTTCGCGCAGAATAAATTCCTAAACCTGCTCCCTCGAATACCCATTCCTTTGGTTTATATTTTTCTAAATATTGATCGAATACTATAAGAAATTTTTCGGATAGTTTGGTATATCTGTCTTTCTTACCTTTCGATTGTTCAACTCTTATTTGCATTCGCTCCCGGTCTATATCATTCAGCTTTAGTCGTACAAGTTCACCTAGTCTTAATCCACTCGAATATGCAAGCATAATTATCGCTTTGTGCTTTAAATTATTAGCGCTTTTAATGAGCTTTATTGTTTCTTCAATATTTAATACTACAGGAAGGGTCTTTTCCCTGCGAGGTCTTTCAATAAAATAAAATTTGCGCTGACCTCCTAATACTTTCTCATAGTAAAATTTTATTGCATTTATTGATTGATTTTGGTACGATGATGATACTTTCCGCTCCATAATCAGATATCGCAGGAATTTTATTATTTGAGTCTCATCAATAGTTTTAATATCCAGTTTAAAAAAATAATTAATAAATTCTTCAAATAACATGGTATAACTTTTTAACGTTTTTTCACTGTAACGCAGTTCACGAAGTTTAAGTATATACTCTTCCGGGCATCCTCTATAATTGGGAACATTGCTGGAATTAATCCGCTTTACACCTTTATCACCTGCAGGCTCCTCCTCATACACAATGCTAAATCCAATGTTTGTTGCATAATCGGAAACCTCCTTCAGATATTTCTCTGTGTAAGGGATGGTCCACCATTTGTTTTTTTTATCCCAACTGTGGTATGGAATTTTTTTCAACTTATTTGTTAAATCAAAATTGAATCCAAACAGTAGCTTCAATCGGTTATTTTTTGTCTTAATAATCAGTACTTCATTGTTCTTAAATGATTGTATTTTCCCTTCTATTATAACTTCCTGCTGTTCATGAACAATTATTTCAGTTATCCGGTTTTCAAAATATTTTGTAATAATATCTAAATTACCAGGGTAATTGGGAACTTCCCAGCGAAAAATCTTATTGTTCCAGCGACTGTATCTGATGCTTCTTAAAAATGCAATATCAGTCTCATCTTTAGGTATTTGAACTAGAATCTTTCTGCCCATAACCTCAATCAACACCGTTTTAACACACTTCGGTTTTACTGGTGTATTTTTTACATCAACATCTTTTTCATTACTTTTTTCTTTAACTGATTTTTGAATATCCTTTTTCGGATAGTCCATATCAGGAAACAATTCTATAAGGTTCGCAAACACTTCTTTTGAATATGGCAAATGCCAGGCATTATATGTTTTACTCCATTTCGCCTGACCGATTTTCTTTATTATATCAATAATATCTTGGTTATAAGGAAATTCGAGCAGTATCCTGTACTCATCACGATGAAATATTTTCGATGCTTTAATCATGGTTTTATTGTATATATATTACTAATAGTGGTGATAGACGCAAAAAAACTTTTATAATATTTTATCTTGTTGAAGATTTCATTTATCTTTAACTCGCAGGTAATCAGCAATTTAAACAAGCGCCCATATGATTGGATTTTGTTTAATACCCAATCAATTAGTTCTTTTTTTCATATAGATTCTCTGCAAGAAATAGAAACTATTAATTGCAAACGGAAAATAGTAAAAAGTGGGGTATTCTTTTATTTCTTGGGAAAGCTGGTACAATTTACAAAAAATCTAAATCAAAGCAATTCTTTCTGGATTTTTTTAAAGAAAATCCGCGAAACTTGCTGTGGAAAATTGCACAGCATGCTCCGCGGATTTAAATGGAGTATTTACTGAGAATATTTAGTTTACATAACCCTCCCCGGCGTCCACGACATCCCTTTTGCATTCATTTCTTTTCTGAGTTTCTCCATGCCTGACTTTAATTCTGTGAGCGTGTCTCTGAATCGAGGAACTTGTTTCTTCAGAATCGCTAATGCATCACGCTGTGTTTTCGTCACTTCTGAGGTCGATGACCAGGAGGATTCGGTAAGGAAACCTAATCGCTGCTCGGCTGGCATCAGCATTGGCGGAACTTCCTCCTGACTGGCTTTTGCCTCCGGCCCGGTAATGCTGTAAAGCAAATCTCTCAGACCTTCTTCAACTTTACGGGCTGTTTTTATTATTTCCATATCTGCAGAGGCCGACTGGTTAAGGGTTTGCCTGATCTGGACCATCTCGCTCAGACTTGACTGGATTTCTCTGGTTATCCCTGTTAATACTCCTGCTAAATCTGCTGTTTCCTTCTGAAAACTTAATAACTCTGCTCTGTTTGCCGGTGGAATTGTGCTGTTATTAAGAGCAATGGTGTTAAAAGTTACCGGATTTCCAACAGGAACTGTCTCTCCGCGCACGATCATGTCTGCCGATACTTTATACACTCCCGGCATCGCTGATATCCCGCCTCTGTCTTTTGCAAAGGGATCAAATTTGTTGTCTTTTGTTCTGGCAGGGAATGAACTGCTATAACGAAGGTCCCAGGTAACGCGGTTAATGCCTTTTTTTGGACTGCTGGTAATTTTCCTTACCGGGTTTCCCTGGGAATCAAAAATTGTGAAAAGGAGATAAGGCGCTTCTTCTGACGTCTCTGCCATCTGGGCTTCAGGACTGAGCTGTGGAATAGGTTTTTTATTCTTAAAAAGCTCTTTCTCCTTCTCCTTGCGGATGTCACGCAGTGTTTTTGGAGTATCTTTCAGAAAATAAGTGATCGTCGCTCCGAATTCGGGATTGGCAGTTGTAAAAAGTGTCGCACCCTGCCCGTATTTGCCTCTCGTCTGCACATACATCAGTGCATCAGAAACAGGGAAGATATTCGATTCCGATTTTAAAATGTCTTTTTCTTCAGCAAGCTTGCGGAGTGGTGTATAATCATCCAGAATGTAGAACCCTCTCCCAAATGTGGCAAGTACAAGGTCGTTTTCTCTTTTCTGAATGGCCATATCTCTTACAGAAATTGTCGGAATCCCTGCACTTAACTGAATCCATTCAATTCCTCCATCAATGGAGAAAAAGAAACCAAACTCAGTGCCTGCAAACAGTAGGTTCGGGTTAACAAAATCCTGCCCGAGACTATGAACCATGCCGCGAACCGGCAGATCAGATGTTATGTTTTTCCATGTTTTCCCCTTGTCCGGGCTCATCAGAATATAAGGATTGAAATCATCTCTCTGATGATTGTCGAAAGATACAAATACAATATTCTCATCATGTTTTGAAGCAAGAATATCACTGATGTAGGTGTACTCAGGTATCCCGGCGAAATTCTTAACCGTTCTCCAGGTTTTCCCTGCATCTTCAGTAATGGAGAGTACACCGTCATCGGTTCCGGCAAAGATAAGATTCTCATTTAAAGGGGATTCACAAAGTGATACTGCTGTTCCCCATTGTGAGGTTGATACATCCCTGGCTACTGCATCGGAACTCCAGTAATGACCCATAACCGGCCAGGTGTTTCGGTCGGTTTGAGTGGTGATATCTCCTGAAATTACATTCCAGCTATTGCCCTGGTCATCAGAACGGAAAATCTTATCAGCAGCTATGTAAAGTCTTTTATTCGAATGGGAACTCATAATAAGAGGCGCATTCCAGTTCCATTTGTAGGTTAATTCAGTTTCTGAAGGCTGTGGTTTGATGTAAAGCAACTCGCCCGACTTTTTATCAAAGCGGTAAACATTTCCATACTGGTACTCGCAATAAACGATATTCGGATCGGTGGGATCAATCTGCACCCAGAAACCATCTCCCCCGAGAACAGGATACCATTCTTCACTGCTTACTCCATCTGAACTTATATTTGCCGATGGCCCGCCAAATGTATTATTATCCTGCGTTCCCCCGTAAACATTGTAAAAGGGGTAATTGTTATCAACCCCCACGCGGTAAAACTGGGTTACCGGCAGGTTGCTTTTGAACAGCCATTTTTTACCGGCATCAAAAGTCTCATACAATCCCCCATCTCCTCCAATCATAAAATGCTGTGTGTCTGAAGGATCGATCCAGAAACCGTGATCATCAACATGGCGGTTTTCATTTCCTATATTCTTCCATGTTTTTCCTCCGTCTTCAGTAAACTTACTATAGGTATCGAGGGAGTATACCTTATCGGGATCCTTTGGATCACAGAAAATCACCCCGTAGTACTGACCACTTGAAGCATGGTCACTCATTTTTTCCCATGATTCGCCCCGGTCGGTGGAGCGGAAAAAACCACTCTCTCCATCAGCGGCTTCAATGATAATGTACATCAGGTTATTGTCAACAGGGGATATGGCCAGGCCTGTTCCACCCATGTCGGCAGAGGGTAATCCTTTTGTAATTTTACGCCATGTTTCACCTTTATCAGTCGATTTATAGAGAGCCGTTTCCGGACCTCCCCCGATTTTGGTGTAAATATGCCTTCTTCTTTGCTCACTCGTGGCAAATAACACATTGTTATCAAAGGGATCCATAAGGATGTTATTCACACCTGTTTCTTCAGAAATGGAAAGAGTTTTTTTCCAGGTTTTTCCACCATCGGTGGTTTTGTAAAGTCCGCGATCACCACCCGGACCCCATGCTGAGCCTTCCGCGGCAACAAAAACGATATCGGGGTTTTCAGGATCAACTACAATTCCTCCTATCTGGCGGGATTCTTTGAGACCCACATTCTCCCAGGATTTTCCGCCGTTTACGGATTTGTAAACACCATCGCCAAATCCCAATGCACGCTGATGGTTATTCTCACCGGTACCAACCCATATTACATTGTGGTTGGTTGGATCCATGGCGATAGTTCCAATGGCGTAAGAACCGTAACTATCAAAAACGGGTTCGAAGGTTGTTCCTGAATTCGTGGTTTTCCAGACATTCCCCGAAGCAACTCCCACGAAATATTCGGAATGATTTGCAGGATTAACCGCAAGACATGAAATACGTCCTGAGGTGAATGCCGGACCAATGCTTCGGAGTTTAAGCCCGCTGAAAGCGCTGCTTTTCAAACTGTCTGCAGGCGGAGCCGGCTTTTCCTTTGCCTGAAGATCATATGTTAAAAAAGAAAGTAAGAATACGATAACATATAAACATGAGAAAATTAGTTTGTTCTTTTTCATGATAAAATGAGTTTTTCTTTGACGGCCTAAATTATGGAATGTTTAGTAAAATAGGGTATTCTGAACCATGTTTTTTAACGTTTTTTATTTTCGATATGAACATACTGGTCCTTTTATCCATTAATAAATTATATTTAATTGATTGAATATAAATTTTTTAACCACAAACCATATAAAGTTAACAATGGTCACAAAATGCAGAAAAAGTATTAGGGCCAATTTCTTTTTCATCAGGCTTTTGCTATACTTGCAGTTTAAATCAAAACCCATGATCAAAGAAATTCAAAATCATCGCTCAATCCGTAACTACAAACCAGACCCAATTTCCCCTGAAATACTTGCCGGGGTGCTTCATGCCGGCTCCCGTGCATCAACCACAGGGAACATGCAGGTGTATTCAATGATTGTAACAACTGACCCCCCTTTAAAAGAAAAACTCTGGGATGCGCATTTTAAACAGGACATGGTTAAGACTGCACCGGTACATATTACCTTCTGTGCAGATTTTAACCGCTTTAACTCCTGGTGTCT
The DNA here is from genome assembly GCA_964349045.1 of uncultured Chitinophaga sp. GTDB lineage: Bacteria > Bacteroidota > Bacteroidia > Bacteroidales > JACJXF01. The sequence continues at coordinate 11,841 of CAYGFI010000089.1, read as the reverse complement.
TCAGAGAAACGCGGCGCCGGGATATGACAATTTTCTTTCTTTTTTCACGGGAGCTATCGATGCCTTGCTGGCTTCACAAAATGTTTGCCTGGAAGCCGAAGCTCAAGGGCTTGGAATCTGTTACCTGGGTACAGCCACATACAACGCCGATAAAATCATCGAAATCCTTAAACTGCCCCTTAGGGTGGTTCCGGTTGCCGCAATTGTAATGGGCTACCCTGAAGATGTTCCCGGACTTACCGAACGCTTACCAATGGATTCGGTGGTTCATTATGAAACTTACAGGGAGTTTACACCAGAACATATAAATGCAATTTACAGTGAGCGGGAAAATTCAGCTCAAACCCTTGAATTGCTCGAAATAAACCAGCTAGATAACCTTGCACAAATCTTTACAGATAAAAGATATACCAAAAAAGATAACGTTTTTTTTTCAGAGAAGTTCCTGGAGGTGATAAGGAAGCAGGGGTTTTTGCCTTAGAATCTTATCGTTTGCAATAAATACTATATTTGCTTCTGAATAATAAATTAAATACCGCTTAGAATGTACACTCCCCAATACCTCCGCAATTTCACCGAACAGGTTTTTATCAAAATGGGTTGCACCCCGGCAGATGCAGAGATAACCGCCGATGTGTTTATTGCTGCCGAATTACGAGGACTTTCCTCCCACGGAATGATTCGTATTAAAGACTATTACCAGCTCTGGAAAGCAAATCGTATTAACATAAAACCCAATATTCGTATTGTACATGAAACGCCCAGTACGGCCGTTGTTGACGGGGACGGTGCAATTGGAATGATTGCCTCGGCCTGGTCCATGAAAGTTGCCATCGAAAAAGCACGTCAGTGCGGATCGGGATGGGTATCAACCCGGGGATCAAATCACTTCGGTATTGCCGGTTATTATGCCATGAAAGCTCTTGAACACGATATGATCGGGATCGCCATGACAAATGCCAATCCACTTGTAGCGCCCACTTTTTCTTTAAGCAAATTGCTGGGGACAAACCCGATAGCAGTTGCCATCCCTGCAGGAAAATACCCTCCCTTCGTGGCAGATTTTTCTACAACGCCCATTGCAAGAGGTAAACTGGCGGTTTCTGCCAAAAAAGGCGAAAAGGTCCCCCTGGGTTTTGTTCAGGATAAAGACGGTCAGCCTTCCGACGACCCGGATATACTTACACGAGGTGGCTCCATGCTTACTCTCGGGGGAGATTACGTGCATGGAAGTCATAAAGGTTATTGTATGAGCTCGGTGGTCGATATATTTTCGGCAGTACTTTCCGGGGCTAACTTCGGACCTTTTGTGCCGCCTTCAGTTGCCTATCTTCCCGTTCTTGATAAAAAAGTTGGAGAGGGGACGGGCCATTTCTTCGGATCCATGAGGATCGATGCATTTCAGCCTGCATCGGAATTCAAAGCCAAAATGGATGAGTGGATCCACACATTCAAAAGTGCTACTCCTTCTGCCGGACATGATGAAGTATTGGTTCCCGGTGAACCTGAGCGCCTGAAAGAAGAAAAAATCTCCAAGGAAGGTATTAATGTAATTCCGGCGATAGCTAAGGAGATGAAGGAAATTGCCGGGGAGCTCGGGATAGAGTTTGATGTCAGGTAAACTCGTGAGGGCGTGACGGAGTGACGGCGTGAGGACGTGACGGGGTGACGACGCAAGGGTATTTGGATTTCGTTAAGTACTTCTTTCCATTAACATCTTTATAAGCCCTTTGATCATTAGTCTAATCGATTTTATGTGAGATTCGAATACATCAATCTCAGAAAAATACTTTAATTCCTTTGAAATAATTATCTGTGTTTCTAATTCAGCTAATGAACCTTGGGCAAATGACAGGAAATGAATAAATTCCTTGTCTGAATTCCTTCCCGATCCTTCAGCAATATTAGAAGGCACAGAAACGGCTGCTCTTCTCATTTGTTGGACTATCCCATATTTTTCATCCACCGGAAATTCCCTGGTTATGAGGTACACATCCTTAACCATAGCGATTGATCTTTTCCAGACATCAAGATCTTTATGAGAATGAATTGTTGCTCCCATATTGTGTTTTACCCCTTAATGGCATAAGAAAATAAAAATCAGCCTCATTTTGCAAATTTTTTAATTGTGTAGATTTTATTTTCAGATAAAAAATGAAATTATAAAAACCGATTCCACCCACCTTTACGTCTTCACGCCGTCACGCCCTCACGTCGTCACTCCGTCACGTCGTCACGTCATCACGTCATCCCTCACGTCCTCAAAACATGTGCCACCGCCGCCTGCGCCATCGGCATAATCAACATATCATTAATGCAAACGTGCTCCGGCCGGGTTACGACAAACAGAATCGCTTCGGCAATATCCTGTGCGAAAAGTGGTGTGAGTCCCTGGTAAACTTTATCGGCGCGTTCTTTATCCCCCTTGAACCTTACGATGGAAAACTCCGTTTCCACCATACCCGGTGCAATATTGGTAACTTTGATATTATCATGCAAAAGATCAATCCTCATGCTCTTGCTCAGCGCATCTACGGCATGTTTTGTTGCACAATACACATTTCCTCCATCGTAAACTTCCTTTCCGGCAATCGATGCGATGTTAATAATGTGTCCGCTTTTTCTTTCAACCATCAGCGGACTCACCTCCCTGGTAACATACAGCAAGCCTTTGATATTGGTGTCAATCATACGCTCCCAGTCGTCAATTTCACCTTTATCAATATGGCTTAGTCCAACCGACAAGCCGGCATTATTTACCAGGACATCAATCTGCTTCCATTTTTTATCGAGGGAGGATATCGCCTGCTTCACTTCAGGTAGTTTTCTTACATCAAATGTAAGCGAAAGGACTTCTGCTTTGGTTTCCGATTCTATCTTTTTCTTTAGCTGCTCCAGACGTGATCCACGCCTTCCTGTAATAATGATATTGTAACCATTTTTGGCAAGAAGCAGGGCGGTTGCTTCACCGATTCCGGCCGTGGCGCCGGTTATGAGGGCTGTTTTGTTCATTCCTTTGGTATAACAGTGTTTGTGCTTTGATGGGAGTTTTTTTCAGAATGTGGTTTTGACGTGATGCGTGACGAGGTGACGAGGTAACGAGGTAACGGGGTAACGGGGTAACGAGGTAACGAGGGAAGAAAGTTAAATAATAATCACACGTTCCTATTCTCCACAACTCGCTGACTCGTCATGCCCTCACGCCTTCACGCCTTCACGCCCTCACGTCCGTCACGCCGTCACGCCCGTCACGCCCATCACGCCCATCAAGCACCCAAAAATACAAATATAATCCTTATTTTTACCCCTCCTAAAAAAATACCACGAATTGACCAAACCCTACAAAGACAGGCCCGGAACCCACAAACAACAGGTTACTCAGATGTTTAATGTCATAGCGGGTAAATATGATTTTCTGAATCACTTTCTTTCTATGAACGCTGATGTACGTTGGAGAAGGAAAGTTGTCAAATCATTAAAAAGACTTAGTGCAATATCTCAGATCCCTCTGAATGAACTGAATATCCTTGATGTCGCTACCGGAACCGGCGACATGGCCATAGAACTTTCAAAGTTGAGACCCGGGGCAATCACAGGAGTTGATATTTCAGAGGAAATGCTGAAGATAGCCAGGATAAAAGCAGAACAAAGAGGATTATCATCCCTCTGTTTCCAGTCAGGCGATTCAGAAGAATTGGATTTTCCGGATAAACAATTTGATTTTGTAACGGTAGCTTTTGGCGTAAGGAATTATGAAAACCCGGAAAAAGGAATTTCTGAGATGCACCGGGTGCTTAAAGATGGAGGGTACCTGCTTGTCCTTGAATTTTCTCAACCCACAGGCATCATGGCCTTCCTGTATAACTTCTATTCAAAGAGGATTCTGTCCTTGCTTGCAAGGATTTTTTCTGCCGATCCACAGGCATACCAGTACCTGCCCGAATCGATTTATTCATTTCCGCATGGTGAAAAAATGAGGGATACATTGCTGCAAGCGGGATTTCGAATCTCTGAATTTAAAAAACTAAGCGGAGGTATAGCGAGTTTATATGTTTCCGGGAAATAATAATTAAGCACAAAGGCGAAGTTTTAAAACTCAAATAAAAAATAATTTCTTTAACACTCCTGTGCCATTTAATAAATTTGTAAAAAAATTGCGTTTCCCTCGCGACTTTGCGTCATCGCGCTTAACAAAACACGAATTTGTTAATTGAGTAGTTAGTAAAGTTGTTCATTTATACTATTTTTACACCGGATTCGTTTAATAAACCAAATCCCAATCGTTTGAGACACTTTTTCCAGGTAATCATATTGCTTTCTTTTCCTATCCTGGTTTCCGCCCAGGTAAAAAAACCATGGAACGATCCCGGATATGATAATAAGCTGGTGCATTTTGGTTTTTCCGTTGGGGTAAACACAATGGATCTTGCGATTAAACGCAGCCTGAAAGCAGATACTATAACAAGTCCTTTATTAATACCTGATGTCACCAAAATCAATCCGGGTTTTCAGGTGCAGATTGTATCGAACCTCAAACTGGGCGATAATCTTGATCTGAGGTTTTTGCCGGGTATCAGTTTTGGATCCAGAACCATTAGTTTTTATAAAGATGACAACCAGTCATTAGTTGGAACAGTTGATATTGAATCAAGTTATCTTGATTTCCCGCTCGATCTGAAGTACCGCTCTAACAGGCTTAATAATTATCGGCCCTATATTCTCGGGGGAGTTAATTACCGTTACGATATGGCGGCACGTAAACAGGATGAACTCAGGTTTAAACCCGGTGATATTTATTATGAAATAGGAGTGGGAGTTGATTGGTACCTTCCGTTTTTCAAGTTTTCCACAGAAATTAAATTAGGGGTCGGGTTATTCGATCTTTTGGTTCGTGATGCAAAAAGTAATCAGAATTATATGGCATCTATCGATAAAATTAATGCCTACATTGTCGGCTTATCTTTTCATTTCGAGTAGGAAAACTGCCTTCTTCTGAACTCGGCCATCACGACCGCCGCCGCTGTGGCTACATTTAATGACTCAGAACGTTCAGAACGGTTAGCCTGCGATGGGATAGTAAGCCGGTAATTTAGCGCTGCCTGTAACTTTTCAGAGATTCCTCTCGATTCATTACCCAGAATAATAATCCCCCTGAACGGAAGTTCGGAAGTATAAATATTATCACCTTCCAGAAGTGTGCCAATGAATGGAAAAGAATCAATTTTTCCCAGTTCTGTTAAAAGTAAAGAAGTTTCCATATAATAGACTTTTACCCTGCACAATGCGCCCATCGTGGCTTGTACGACTTTGGGATTATAAACATCAACACTTTCCTGGCTGCAGAAAATATGATGAATTCCAAACCAGTCGGCCGTTCGTATGATGGTTCCCAGGTTCCCCGGATCGCGGATGTCGTCGAGAAATAGACTCAATTCTCCAGATACCTCTTTAAAGTCAGGAGTATATTCCGGTAATTCGCAAACAAGGATCGCTTTATTGGGAGTGCTGAGTGAAGAAATTTTTCTGAGCATTTCATCACTTGCCTCCACAACCTCAGGTATTCCCTTTAAAGTCGGAAATATATTCTCTTTAAGAAATTCCGGAGAAGCAATCAGTTTTTGAATTTTGAAAATACAGGAGGGTGAATTGATTATATCGAGCGCAATTTTTTCTCCCTCGGCAAGAAATTTGTGGTGCGTATCCCTGTATTTTTTAATTCTGAGGGAAGAATAGATTTTAATTTGATTATTGGATAACATGCTGAATTTATTTCATGGGATTTGTAAAAATATGCAATCCTTGGCTCAAGTTAAGTATATTTACGGTGAATTTAATAAATCCATAGTCTTGTTGGTACAGAAACGGAAAATTGGTATTACTGTCCGTCCGATACTGCCGGTGATAATTCTTTTGTCCGGAATTATATATTCCTGCGGAAGTACCAAGTATGTCCCAAAAGACAAGTACCTGCTTGATAAGTACCAGGTTAAATCGGAAACAAAAAAGATAAACCAGGATGAACTGAGAACTTATATCAAGCAAAAGCCCAATAAAAAAATTCTTGGGCTTAAGTTTCATTTATCTGTTTACAACCTCTCCCGCGAAAATAAAACCAATTGGTGGAACCGGTGGCTGCGTACCATAGGTGAAGAGCCGGTAATACTCGACGCATTTCAGACAGCAAAAACTACCGGCCAGTTGCAACTTTATCTGGTAAATAAGGGCTATTATAATGCTGTAGTAAACGACACCATTCTTTACAAGAAGAAAAGGGCAAAAGTTATTTATTATCTTGAACTTCACGATCCTTATCTCATCCATGATATTACATATAAGTTTGAAGATGATAATCTGGCTCAATACATACTTCCGGATTCAGCAATGTGTCTTCTGAAACGCGATAATAATTTCGATGTGGATATACTTTCGTCAGAGCGGGAAAGACTTGAAAAACTGTTGAAAAATAATGGGTTCTTTAACTTTTCAAAAGAATATATATTTTATCAGGCTGATAGCATAAGGCATAGTCATAAGATAGATGTGACGCTCGTAATAAAAAAATACCGGCAATATTATGCTGACGGAAGCTTTGAAGAGATGTCGCATCCCAGGTACCAGATCGGTGATGTTTCCATACTTACAAATTTTAATCCCCGGGAAGCTCTTACAGATAGAAGCAACTACTTTGCCGGACTCGATACAATAATCGTTGATAACATCAACATTCTTTTCAATGAAAAACAAAATGTGAAACCCGGAGTGGTACTTAGCTCAGATTATGTTATTCCGGGCGAGATCTATAACCTGGATAATGTAAATCAAACTTACCGGAATCTATCATCCCTGCAGCTTTTCAGGCTGGTTACAATTGATTTTGAAGAAGAACCGGGACAGGAAGAACTGGCTATGCGACGGTTGCATTGCAATATTCAACTTACTCCCTTTATCCTGCAAAGTTATGCGATTGAACTTGAGGGGACCAACTCCTCTGGTAACATCGGGGGAGGAGGAAATCTGATATACCAGCACAGAAATCTTTTCAGAGGAGCGGAAAATTTTGATTTACGTTTTAAAGGGGCTATTGAAACCCTGAAAGAAAGCAGTTCCAGCAATTTTGGAAACATGATTGAGCTGGGTACTGAAGCGACATTGAACATTCCGAAATTCCTCCTTCCGTTTCGCACAGAGCAGTTTATCAAAAAATACAATCCCAAAACAACGCTGAAACTGGCATATAACTATCAGTCAAGACCCGATTATGCGCGCACAGTGGCCAACGCATCATTTGGATATGTCTGGAAAGGAAACGCGTTTTTTACACATATTATTAATCCCATTGAGATCAACCTGGTCCAAATCCCTTATAAATCGCCTGAATTTATCGCCTGGCTTGAAGGTCGTTACATTTATTATTCCTATCAGCCACACCTGGTTACAGTTACCAATTACAGTCTGATTTTCACCAACCAGAATCTGAAAAGGAGTCAGGATTTCATTTATCTCAGGTTTAATGCCGAATCGGCCGGGAATATGCTCTACTCCGCGTATAAGGTCAGCGGAGCTGAAAAATCAGATGGCGTTTATAAATTATTTAATACCGATTTTGCCCAATACATAAGAGGAGATGTGGATTTCAGATTTTATAACATTCTGAATCCGGATAACAGTATTGTTTACCGGGTATTTGCCGGGGCCGGACTTCCCTATAAAAATTCCACTGCATTACCCTTTGAGAAAAAGTATTTTTCGGGTGGAGCCAATAGTATTCGTGCCTGGCAGGTAAGGGGCCTGGGTCCGGGCTCTTATAAGGAACTGGTGCAGGGCACCTATAACAACCAGACAGCTGATATTAAGCTGGAAGCAAACTTTGAATACCGTTTTAAACTTATCTGGGTTCTTGAAGGAGCTTTGTTTGTGGACGCGGGGAATATATGGGCCATAAATAAAAACGACGATAGGGAAGGCGCACAGTTTTTTCTGGATAAGTTCTACAAAGATATAGCAGTCGGAACAGGTTTTGGTACCCGTTTTGATTTTTCATTTTTCATTTTCCGCTTCGACCTGGGAATTAAAACCCGGGATCCCATATTCCCCAATGGTCAGAAGTGGGTTTTTGGAAACCGAAAACCGGGTAAAGGGGATTTTGTGCTGAACCTCGGTATTGGATACCCTTTTTAAAGGTAGAATTCAGAATTTAGAAGGATAAATTCAGACGGTGGAATTAATAAGTCATGGGAATAATTCCAGATTCTAAATTCTAAATTCTAAATTCTACATTCTACATTCTACATTCTAAATTCTAAATTCTACCTTCAAAATTCTGTTCTCAATTCCTTTTTTATTTATAAATTTGCCGAAATCTATTCTGGAACTTTTAACACTTAAATATTCTATCATGTCTCAAAAAATTCTCGATGTTGTAAAACCTGGCGTTGTAACGGGTAACGATCTTCAAAAAGTATTCAGTATTGCCAAAGCAAATGGCTTTGCACTTCCTGCCGTGAATGTAGTCAGCACTAACTCGGTTAACGCGGTAATTGAAGCTTCTAAAGTGGTTAACTCTCCTGTTATTATTCAGTTCTCAAATGGAGGCGGTATTTTTTATGCCGGAAAATCATTATCAAATGAAAATCAACAGGCAGCTATTGCCGGATGTATATCCGGAGCAAAACATGTGCATATGATGTCCGAATTATATGGAGTCCCGATTGTACTGCATACAGACCATTGTGCAAAAAAACTGCTTCCCTGGATCGATGGATTGCTTGATTATGGTGAAAAGCATTTTGCAAAATACGGGAAACCCTTGTATTCCTCTCACATGCTTGATCTTTCCGAAGAACCACTGAAAGAAAACATTGAGATCTGTAAAAAGTATCTTACCCGTATGAGTAAAATTGGAATGACTCTCGAAATTGAACTGGGAGTTACCGGCGGTGAAGAAGACGGAGTCGATAATTCAGGATTGGATAATGCAATGTTATACACACAGCCTGAAGATGTGGCCTTTGCTTATGAAGAACTGGGAAAAATATCTCCAAACTTTACCATTGCTGCATCTTTCGGTAACGTCCATGGAGTTTACAAACCCGGAAACGTGAAACTAACCCCGAAAATCCTTCATAATTCACAGGTGTATATTCAAAAGAAATACAAAACTGCTGAAAAACCCGTGAACTTTGTATTCCATGGCGGATCAGGATCTACCCATGAGGAGATCCGTGAAGCTATCGGCTATGGAGTTATAAAAATGAATATCGATACCGACACACAGTGGGCATTCTGGGATGGGATCAGGAATTATGAAGCAAAAAACCATGGCTATCTTCAGGGCCAGATCGGTAATCCCGAAGGAGAAGACAAACCCAATAAGAAAAAATACGATCCCCGCGTTTGGTTAAGGGAAGGTGAAGTGGCAATCATTGAAAGACTTAAAATTGCTTTTAACGATCTGAATAATATTAACCGACTTTAATTATAACTTCTGCAAAAAAGTAAAATTTTAATAACCGGGTTATTTATTGAACCCAACTAAAAAAAAGTTGTTTAATACAATTAAACTGAAAAATTTCGTTTAGTATTTTAAATATCCAAAATTTGTCTTACCTAATTTTATAAATTATGAAAACAATCAAATTATTTTTTATTGCTTTAACATTATTCTTTTTTGGTTTTATTACCTCCTGCACAGAAGAAACTGAACCAATAGGTCCAACTATCGATTTTATTGCAGGAACTGATCTTATTACCGCCAATGCTACCGTTGAAACAGATCAAGACTTTTCATTTAAATGTCTTCTTACCCAGGGAGATGCCAAATTAACAAGTTTTACAATCAGGCTGGCTAATGTTGATCTGACTGGTTATCCGAAAACTAATATTAATACCGGTGATCAGGATAGTTATTCTACTTATCAGGAAGAAGCAGGTACCTATCAATACACATTCATCCTGACCGATAAGGAAGGATTGAGTGATACTAAAACCATTACTGTTACAGTTAATGAACCCGCTCCGACTATAACTTCCTATACAGATAAAGTTTTAGGCGCCAGCCAGAATAATGATATTGGCAGTTCATTTGCATCGATTGATGGCTCAGTCTATGTTTTAGCCGATGCAAAAACAAACTCAAACAAAGTTGATTTTGTATATTTCTATGGTGCAACGAATAAAGCTACTATTGCTGCTCCTTCTGATGCTGATGCACAATCGGTTTTTTCCAGTGGAACTTCTGGAATAGCCACCTGGAATACCAAAAATGCTACTGTTTTAGGAGCAACCACCCTAACACCAGCAGAATTTGATGCAATTTCGAGCGATACTGAAATTTCAGCAGTGGCCACCGGTTTAACCGCATCTAAAGTTAATGACATTGCAATAAATAATGTTATTGCTTTCGAAACTGCACCTACTTCAGCTTTCGCATCAAAAAAAGGTCTTATAAAAATTACGGCATTAACAGCTGAGAATACAGGTTCAATTACATTTGAAGTTAAAGTTCAGAAATAAAATTCTTACATACCTTCCATACTAAGAACTTTCCGGGAGTCTAAAAGCATCCGGAAAGTTTTTTTTTGCCCGTTATCATCTACATCACGACATCACGACATCACGTCGTCACCCCGTCACGTCATCACGTCATCACCCCGTCACCATAAAAAACCTAAACTAAAACGCTGATTTTTTAAAACCCGGAACATAAAGTATTATGAAAAGGTTTTTAAGAGAATACTTCAGCTTTTCCCGATCCGAATTACGAATCATTGTGATTCTTTCGGCACTTATAATTTTTTCGTTTTTTCTCAGGATTCTTATGCCTGTACCTGAATTTCAAAAATTTAAGCTAACAGCTGAGGACCAGGCTGAAATTGATAGTTTTATCAAATCCCTTGAAAAAATCAGCTATGAAAAGAAAGAAGCATTTACTTTTCCGGAAGAAACAGGGTTTTTGCCGGAATACAGAGATTTTGATCCCAATATAGTTACCACGGATGAACTTGAAGAAATGGGATTTCCGGAATTTTTAAGTAAAAATCTGGTTCGCTATCGCGGGGCAGGAGGTAAATTCAGAAAGAAAGAAGACATGAAAAAACTTTACGGTTTTTCTGATTCAATTTACAATCTTTGGGAAGCTAATATTATAATTCCTGTTTCAGAGGATATTGATACTCTTGGTCCTTTTTCATTCCCGGTTACACTGGTTGAAATAAACTCGGCTGATTCTGTACAATTGCTATTGGTAAACGGTATAGGGCCCTATTTTGCCGGTAAAATAATCAGGTACCGTAACCGGTTAGGTGGATTTATAAATCTTGATCAGTTGCTTGAAATACGGGGAATGGACCCTGAAAAGCTACAGAACCTTAGGAATCAGGTGATAATTGATACCTTGTTCCTGGTAAAAATTAATCTGAATACCGCCACAATCAATGATTTTAAAAGCCATCCTTATATTTCACCTCGACTTGCAGAAAGTCTTGTAAAATATAAAGAATTTGCAGGATCAATAAGAAATATCGATGAACTGCTTGAAAACCGGATTATTACCATGCAGGAGTTTAATAGATTGAGGCCATATATAATAGCAGGTGAAAATAATACTTCTGAATAATCATGCAAGGCTGTGGAAAAATAGTTTTCGCTCCTTTTGTCCTTTGCGGGAAAAGTTATATGCAAATCTCCACTTTGCTTCGAAAAACTTTCTGTATATGAGCGAAATGCAAATTATAATGTAAAATCGGTCACTGTTTATACATTAAATTTTAAACTGTTTCAGACTTTTTTGACGGAAAAATAGACATATACCATTTATTTTTTTATCTTAGGTGGATATTATAG
>CAYGFI010000088.1:0-19790 GCA_964349045.1 uncultured Chitinophaga sp. | reverse complement strand
TCGAAATACAAAGGCTTTGACGGAATTGAAAGAAATACTGCCTTTAATGGGAATTTTATTGTAAATATTCTTGCCGGAAAGGAATATAAAATAGGTAAAAATAATTTCTTAAGTTTAAATTTTAAGATCACTTATGCCGGAAGTTTAAGAATTGTGCCCTACGAGATTGTCCATGTCGCTCCGGATCTTTTTATACAGAATTATAACTGGAATAAGGCATACCAAAACCGTAGAAATGATTATTTCAGACTAAACGGCAGGCTGGGATATAAGCTAATCAGGGAGAAGTTTAATTTCGAGATTGCTATTGATTTTATGAATATGACTAACCATAAAGATATCTTCATGGAGTATTTTAATTCAGAAACGGGTGAAGTTGAATATTCCTATCAATTCTCATTTTTGCCAATCGGTATTTTAAGATTTCAGTTTTAAAAATTATCAACAAATCTTTGGCTGCGCACTATTACCATCATGCTTTTGAAAATACAAGAACTCCATTCTGCCCGCCAAAACCAAAAGAATTTGAAATCGCGGCTTCAATTTTCACGGCCCTGGCTATATTGGGCACTACATCCAGATCGCATTCCGGATCTTTTGTTTCATAATTAATCGTCGGTGGTAAAATCCCATGATGCACCGCCAGCAAAGTAGCCGCTGCTTCAATGGCGCCGGCAGCTCCAAGGGCATGGCCTATCATTGATTTGGTTGAACTCACCGGTATATTCCTGTTATCAAAAGCCAATTTTATAGCCAGGGTTTCTGTTTTATCGTTCATTTTAGTGGATGTACCATGTGCATTAATATAACCTATATCCTCCGGGTTAAGACCCGCATCCTTTACAGCGAGCTGCATTGCTTTAGCTGCCCATGTGCCGTTAGGCTCAGGCGCTGCAATACCATAGGCATCTGCTGTCATCCCGAATCCGCTTAACACAGCAAGCGGCCTTGCTCCCCTTTTTTCAGCATGTTCCAGGGTTTCCAACACCAGGACACATGCACCTTCAGCAATAACAAATCCATCCCTGTTAAGATCGAAAGGACGGCTTGACTTTTCAGGTATCTCATTGGAAGTGGACAGGACTCCCATACTCGCGTAGGCATCAAGGACCAGGGGTGTCAGGCAGGCTTCTGCTCCACCGGCCAGGATAACATCTGCCATTCCTCCCCTGAGAATCCCAAGTGCGATTCCTATTGAATGAGTACCAGTTGTACATGCAGCTGAGACTCCCAGTGTTGGCCCATGAATTCCCAGGTTCATGGCTGCAGAACAAACCGGCATATTCGGTATAACCCTCGGTACTGTTAATGGATTTACTGATCCGGGACCCATTTTTAAGAACCGGATATGTTGGTCTTCAAGATGGGTGAAATCTCCTGCTGCAGATCCGATAACACATCCTATCCTGCTTCGGTCCTCATTATTCAGATCCAGCCCGGCATCCTTTACGGCTTCAATTGCTGCACTCGTGGCAAGTTGAGATCCCCGGGCCATTTTTCGCGATTCTTTACGGTCAAAATAATCCTCCGGCTTATATGTCATTACTTCTGAAGCAACCTGACTCTTGTGAGCCTGAGGATCGAAAGACTGAATTCTTTTTATTCCCGACCTGCCTGCAACAATGGAATTCCAAAATTCGGTCCGTGTGCTGCCAATAGAAGAAAATACCCCTATTCCGGTTACAACAACTGCAAAGTTTTTATCCGTTGGATACATAAATTTATCGTATAATCAAGGTGAAGCCAGATGTTAAAGATAATAAAAATGCCATACTGGTGATTCCTGTCCAAATATATTCATCAAACATGTGAAAAGTTAAAATTAACAACAAACCTGACATAATATGAAAGCCCGTCGTAAGGCAACCCTTAAAATAATACCTGCTATTACCTGCACAGTTGGTTAATAATCAAGCATTTTACATATTTTTTAGCAGGTATTTATATAGTATGAATACGCTGTTTCCTGTATTCCACAGGTGTGTAACTGGTATACTTCTTAAACATCCGGCAAAAATAAGAAACCGTTTTAAAATTTGTTTCTTCTATAATCTGCGATTGTGTCATATCGGTTGTCAGCAGCAGGTACTGGGCTTTCTCAATCCGTTTCCGGATAATGAACTCGCAGGGAGTGATCCCATTGATTGATTTAAAAAAGCGTGTGAAATGATCCTTGGAATAGCAGGCTAATGCAGCAAGCTCTTCAACTGTAATATTGTTGTGGAGATTATTCCCGATATAAGCAAGAATGGGCTGTATTTTATACCCAAGAAAGCTGCTCATGATTTTTTCACTTCCCGTGCTTAGAAAACGTGAAAAAAGCTGGCGAATAATGCCCGTTGTCTCGAGATGTTGACCCAGGGATTGATAATTGGTTTTTTTATTAATCCATGGTTTGGTCTGGTAAACATTCGGATCAAGGTGGGGAAGCTCCATGTGGGGATTGACTTCCAACAACCTGTTAAATAAAAACAAATCCAGGTCCTTTGCGGGTACTTTATTAAATATGGAATAGAGATTAAAGATATTGATACCATTACCGGTTACCATGTTGAAATGGATATAAATGTGAGCCAGTAGCTCGTTAAAATTATAGGTGCAGGTTGTAAAACTGGGGATCAGGTAAAGGAAACCGGGTTCGAGTTTAATCGTTTCCTTGCCAATTACCAGTTGTCCTTCCCCCTCTTTAATTAAATACATTCTCGAAAACGGACTATTGATATTCGGATACTTTGCAGGCTGATCAAATCGCAGATATGCAACATTCTTCAACTGAACTGAAATTGATTGTCCAATTTCATCTAAATACATAATGCTAATTATAAAGCGTTTATTTAAACCCGATCTTTCAAAGATAGTTGAAAAAAAATAACAAGAATATCGGATTTGTGCAATAAACAATCAGAAATGTTCTAATAAACTGCATTTTAATACCTTAATTTTGAGTAGCCTGATTTCTTCTGACCTTCTATAAAACTGCGAAACTATGAATTTTAGCATTTTTCTGGGAATTCTTTTAATTGCAACCGGTGCATTTTCTGCAGGAAGTTTTGCTGTCCCTTTTGGCAAAATAAAGGGATGGAAGTGGGAAACGTATTGGATGGTCTTTAGCATGGGAGCCTATATACTTTTCCCATTGATCGCCTGCCTGATATTTGTTCCCGGATTTAAATCCATTTTACAGGCATCACCGGCTTCAGCTTTAATAAGTGCTTTTCTGCTCGGGGCTGTCTATGGGATCGGGAACCTGTCTTTTGGCCTTGCACTCCGCTACCTGGGATTGTCATTAGGCTATGCGCTTTCCCTGGGACTAATGCTTGCAATTGGTACTCTTATTCCCCCGATGATAACCGGAAGGCTTCAGGTAATGATGGAAACATCGGGTGGGTCGCTTTTGTTGTCAGGTGTAGTTGTAGCTTGCATCGGCATTACATTATCAGCCTGGGCAGGAATTTTAAAAGATAAAGCCATCTCTGACGTGAATAAAAAGTTGAGTATCGGTGAATTTAACCTGATCAAAGGAATTCTTGCTGCAGTACTGGTAGGATTTACAGGTTCCGCGTTGGCCCTGGGCATTGAAAAGGCAATACCTATCGATGAAATATCTGTTCAGCAGGGAGTTAGTCCATTGTTTACGATACTTCCTGTTATGATGGTCATCCTGGGAGGTACATTTGTGACAACGATGATCTGGTGCATCTTCCTGGGTCTGAAAAATAAATCTGTCCCCGATTACGTATCTGCAGAATCCCGTACCATACTAGTAAAGAATTATCTTTTTGGATTGCTGGCCGGATTGCTATGGTTCTCACAGTTTATTGTTTACGGCATGGGAAAAAGTAAAATGGGCCCGTTTACATTCACCTCATGGGGAATACTTATGGCCCTGACAATTGTTTTTGCCACTGTATGGGGACTTTTACGCAGGGAGTGGAAAGGTGTTTCCCGAACGGTTTATGTTCTGATGATAGTGTCCCTTTTAATCATTATTGTTTCTTCGTTTATGATTGGGATTAGTGGATCCATTTAAAAAATGCATGTATTTGTAAAAAAGGATTAAAATGAATGATTTAAGAAAATACATTAACGATTTTACATTATGGTGACTTCACGAGAACGCATTCTTGCAGCAATTAATCATAAAACACCCGATCGCGTACCTGTCGATATGAGCGCAACTCCCAGTTCCGGAATTTCGGCAATAGCATACAGTAACCTGGTTAAGCATATCGAACGGAATGATTTGCCAGTCAGGATTTATGATGTTGTCCAGCAACTTGCACAGCCTGATATGTCTGTTCTTGACCGGTTCGGCGTTGATGTATTGGATATTGGACGCACCTTCAACACAAACTCTTCCGACTGGAGTCCGGTAACAATGGCCAACGGCGCTGCGGCTTTCTATCCAAATTGGTTTAACCCGAGCCTGATGCCTGATGGATCTTTTCAGACCTATGACGACAACAGGAAAACGATCCTCTCTAAAATGCCTGTTGGTGCAACCTTTTTTGATCAGACCTATTTCCCCTATGTGGATGGTTATCCTGATAATTACGACAATCTCGACCAGGAAATGGGCCGCATCATGTGGGCCCGGGATGTTCACAGTCCCTGGGATCATGCGGCTGAGCCGGACTTCTGGCAAAAACTGCGTGAAAATACAATAGAACTTAGGCAAAGTACCGACAAAGCATTGCTGGTGGTATGCGGATGCAACCTTTTCGAATGGGGAACATTTCTCAGAAGGATGGACAACTTCCTTATGGACCTGATGTGCGATCCTTATAATGTTGAGAAACTACTGGATGAGCTGATGAAAAGACATCTTGCTACACTTGAAAAAGTTTGCAATGCTGTTGGCGACATCGTTGATATCGTTCGGTTTGGGGATGATCTGGGGATGTCTTCCGGTCCGTTTATGGATGCGGAAACCTATAAAACACTTTTCAAACCGAGGCATAAAATGCTGTGCGATTATGTGAAAACGCATAGTAAAATGCACACCTTTATCCATTCGTGTGGTTCAATATCCCTGTTAATGCCACATCTTATAGAAGCAGGTATCGAGATATTCAATCCCATTCAGACTAACGCATACAATATGTCGCCCCGCTTTTTAAAAAATGAGTTCGGCAGGGATTGTACTTTCTGGGGAGGAGGAATAGAAAACGTCGGAACCCTGAATAATGGGGACCCCGGGCAAATCCGTGATCAGGTTTTCGAAAGACTCGAAATCTTTTCCGATGGAGGAGGATATGTGTTTAATACAGTTCACAATATCCTTCCTGATGTGCCACCACAGAATATAATTGCGATGTTTGATGCGGTGAAGGAATTTAATGAAAAATGCAAACTGTAAAGTTCAAAATTGGACAAATACAAGTTACTTAAAAGTAATAATCAAATTAACAAGGCTAAAAACCCGACATATTTCAACACAGGGTAAAGCACTGTAATAAATCAAAAACCATGAAAAACCCAATCCTCACCCTTACCTGCCTGCTCCTTCTGACATCAGTATCCGGCCAGTACAACCCGGCAAATCAAAAGAAACTGGATTGGTGGCAGGATGCCCGCTTTGGAATGTTTATCCACTGGGGACCCGTAAGCCTTAAGGGCACTGAAATAGGATGGTCAAGGGGACAGGAGATTCCCATTGAGGAATATGACGCACTTTACAAACAGTTCAATCCTGCAAATTTTAATGCAGATGAATGGGTTAGCATTGCCAGCGCCGCAGGAATGAAATATATCATTCTGACTACCAAACACCATGATGGCTTTTGTTTATGGAATACCCGCCAGACAGATTTCAATATTATGAATTCGCCGTTAAACCGCGATGTAGTTAAAGAACTATCCGAAGCTTGCAAAAAACAAGGTATCGCATTCGGCACTTACTATTCGACCTGCGACTGGCATCATCCCGATTTTCCGCTTACCAGCCCGGGTGGCAGAGTTACCCGGGAGAAAAGCGATCTTGAGGCATATACTACTTACCTTAAAAGACAGGTTGGAGAACTTTTGTTGAATTATGGTCCCCTTTTGACACTCTGGTTTGATGTACCGCAGAAATTTGATAGCGTCAGCGGGCAGAAGATTATTGATTTTGCACATGTTTTACAACCTGACATTATTATCAACAACCGTACCGGTGCAAAAGGAGATTATGATACTCCCGAACAAAGGGTAGGTAGCTTCCAAAACGACCGTCCCTGGGAAACCTGCATGACAATTGCCCAACAATGGGCATGGAAGCCAAACGATGAAGTAAAATCCCTGGAACAGTGTCTTCACAGCCTGATTCGTTCAGCAGGTGGCAACGGTAACCTGCTTTTCAACGTTGGTCCTATGCCCGATGGGCGAATTGAACCACTGCAGGTGGAACGGTTAAAAGAGATGGGTGCATGGTTAAAAGTCAATGGTTTCTCCATCTATGGCACCAGGGGTGGCCCGTTTAAACCTACCGATTGGGGAGTCAGTACCCGTAAAGGAAATAAAATATACCTTCATGTTCTTAACTGGTCTGGTAACTCTTCAGAAATTTACCTCCCCGACATAGGACTGGAAATAATTAAATGTTCCATTCGGGATGGAAAATCATTGAAATTCAGAAAAGTGAATGATGAAATTGTTATTAAATTTGGAAGTCAACCATTCAGACCTATCGATACAATTATTGAAATTGAGTTTGCAGGAAGTGTTATGGATATCCTCCCGATGGATGTCAAACCCAATTCCCTTTCGTTTATGAAACCTGTGAGCAGTTCATCTAATAAAAAACCATTGTGGATCGAATATAAACCGATCGACATTAATTCAGTTACCAACGGCGATCTGGGTATAAATTTCTGGCAACCTGCAAAAAATGATCCGGAACCGTGGGTTGAGATAGATCTTGAAACCTTGAGAAAAGTTAAAAGTGCCAGCCTGTATGAAAGAGGCCAAAACATTAAGAAATATGAACTTCAATATTCAAATGGAAGCGAATTGATAACGCTCCACCGTGGTACAAATATCGGGGAAAAGTCAGTTATTACATTTCCTGAAGCCAGGTTTCAGCTTTTTCGCCTGGTTATTAAGGAATTTGATGGATTACCGCAACTTTATGAGATTGTTTTACAATAATTAATTCTATCAGAAAATGAAACGATTCGGACAGATCATCGGGGTAAAACCGGAACAGTTTGAAAAATACAAAGCATATCACGCGGCTGTGTGGCCGGAAATACTGGAAATGATCAAAAAATGCAATATCAGTAACTATTCGATATTTCATAAAGACGGCTTACTGTTTGCCTATATGGAATATACCGGAGATGATTTTGCTGACGATATGGCAAAAATGGCCGCAGACCCTAAAACCCGGGAATGGTGGCAGGTGATGGAACCAATGCAAAAGCCCTTGCCTGACAGGGCGAAAGGCGAATGGTGGGCCAATATGGATGAGGTTTTTCATTTAGATTAACCGGAAAAATAAAAACATATAAAACCTGTAATAATGGAAAGAACATCCAATTGCAAGGCAAAGTTGAACCGGATGAATAAGGCTCTGCATCATGAAGAGCCCGACCGGGTCCCGATAAGCGACTTCTTTTGGGGAAGTTTTGTAAAACGTTGGAGAAAAGATCTGAACCTGCCCGACAACGCTGAACCCTATTCCTATTATAACCTCGATTTTATCGTAACCACCCCGAACATGGATCCGAAGATCCGTTCTTTCGAAACAATCCGTGAAAACGACATCGAGGTTGTGGTCAAAACCGGCTTTGGAGCCACAATGCGTAAACGATTTGATTTCCAGATGCCTGAATTTATTTCATTTGATGTGGATACCATTGAAAAGCTGGAGATCTTCGAATTTGACGATGCTTATGACCGCCGGCGGTATTATGCTGCCGGAGATAATCAGATTGCTGGCGTGGGAGATGGATTTGAACGGAATTCCCCCGCCTGGACCGATACAATTAAATCCTTACATCCCGATTTCCCTGTTTACGGCAGCATTATAGAATGTTCCGAATGTTTAACCCGGTTGATTGGCCAGGAAAATACCCTGTTTTGGATGGGTATGTACCCTGATCAGCTTGGTGATTGTATCAATAAAATAGGCCGGTTTTATCTCGACTGTACCAAAGCACAAATTGACGCTGCAGGCGGGTTGCTTGACGGTTTTGTTATCTGGGGTGATGTAGCCTTCAAACAAACTATGCTTTTCGATCCCGAATACTGGCGACAATATTTTAAACCATGGGTGAAGGCAATGATTGATGAATGTCATAAGCACAACCTGCCTGTGATTTATCATGGTTGTGGTAATGTGAACCTGATTTTTGAAGATTTTATCGAAATAGGACTCGATGCCTACAACCCTCTGGAAGTAAAGGCTGATATGGATGCTGTAAGGTTAAAACAAAAGTTTGGCAACAAAATCGGCTATTGTGGAAATAATGATATCCAGGTATGGGAAACCGGTGATAAGGATCTGATTAAAAGAGAGACCCTGAAAAAATTAAATGCAGCAAAAGGCGGGGGATATATTTTCCAATCCGACCATTCGGTTTCAAGCGCTGTAGCAGGCCAGACCTATGATTATATCGTTAAACTCGTGCGTGAATATGGAAATTATCCGTTGAAACTGGGCGAATTCGACATCAGGATGTAGTTATACCGGTAAAGCCATCCCGGCAATTTTACTCGGTTCTCCCAATAACTCTCTTTCGGTAATTCCTTGGCGAAAGGCCTATCTTTTTTTGAAAATCTTTGGAGAAATAATATGGATCAGAATATCCCAGGATATAAGAAATTTCTTTGATTTTCAGTTTGCTGAAGTCAAGGTATTCACAGGCTTTATTGATCTTTAAATGCGAAAAATAACTTAACGGGCTGTAACCAGTCTTTTTACTGAACATTGTCGTAAAGTAGGAAGGCGAATAACCCGCTTCTTCAGCAATTTTGACAAGAGCCAGTTTCTCACCCAGGTTCTGCTCCATAAATTGGATTGCCCGGCTGACTCCCGGATTCTGTTCAACCATCAAATCATCGCTCGTTTTGCTGGCATAAATAAACGTTGCAAGCAAATGACTAAAACAGAAGTTAATATAATGGTAGTTCGCATTATAAAAACCTTTTGTCAGGTTATTGAAAAGCTCATCGAAAAGCATGATCCGGTTGGCCACCATATTATTCACAGAGGGAATCAGGTCGCGCACTACGGTAAAATCTTTTTCCATGATCCTTGTTTTTTCGCCATCAAACTTGCAGGTTAAAAAAACAGAAGGATCGACATTTCCCGTTTGAATCTTAAATATAAATCCCTTGGGAATTATGCAGTACTGATTCTGGCTGAACGGGATCAAATCATTGGAAATCTGAATAATTCCACCACCCTTTGTGCAGTACACCAGCAAATGGTGATCCTGTTTTATATTATCCGACCAAAGCGTTTCCCTCTTAATTAAAAATTCTGCCAGCTCACATAAATACAAATCTTTGGTCAGCGGATTTTGTTGTTGTTCTGTAATTATATAGGGAGGAAGTCTGTAAAAACGCTTCTTTATGATCATAGTTGGAGGATTGATTAATAAAAAAGTAATATAATACATCTTTATCAAAGAAAATACTATTTTTTAAACTTTTCATTACAAGTACATTTGAATACTAAATTTTTCTTAAAACCAATAAAAATGAATGAATTATTAATAAAACTTTCTGAATGTATTGAATTTGGCAAAATCAATATTTCATCCCCCTACCCTCCTCAAATGAAAGGACAGGAAGGAGCCGACGAACTTACTGCAAAAGCTTTGGCACAGGGGATCAATCCACAGGATGTACTTACCCTTGGTTTGATGCCTGGAATGGAAAGAATCGGGTTAAAATTTCGTGAGAACAAGGTATTTGTACCCCAGGTACTGATGTCCGCCAAAGCCATGAGTACTGCCATGCTTCATTTAAAACCTCATTTTTTATCAGGAGCGGCAAAACAAAAAGGCACGTTTATTATTGGAACCGTATTAGGCGACCTTCATGATATAGGTAAAAACCTGGTATCAATGATGGTGGAAGGAAGCGGATATAAAGTAATCGACCTGGGCACTGACGTGGGTTCCGATAAATTTATTACTGCTCTTAAAGAACACCCGGGAGCAGTTGTTGGTCTTTCTGCTTTACTGACGACAACCATGGTTAATATGCAACTCATTACTAAAGAAATCAAAGACGCCATGCCCGGAACCCTGGTTGCAATAGGCGGCGCCCCTGTTAACGAAGATTTCTGTAAAAAAATTGGCGCTGATAGCTATTCTCCGGATCCCCAGGGAGTCGTTGAGTTTTTAAATAAGAAGATTGCCTGACAGGGATATAGGGGTTTAGCAGTTTAGGGGTTAAGTAGTTTCGATGTTTAACAAATTAGAAAATTGGCAGAATAGAAATTTAAGCCTTTAAATGTTAGACATGCATCAGCTTTACACCCTAAAAACCCATATCCTTAAATCCCTATTCCCCTAAATACCCAAATCCCTAAACCCCAAAACCCCTAAAATGAACGGTTTACAAATACTGGAAAAAGCTTTCAGATGCGAAAAGACAGAACGTGCACCCTGGGTACCATTTGTTGGTGTGCATGGCGGACAACTGATCGGAGTTGATGCTGAGACTTACCTGAAATCCTCCAAAAATATCATCGATGGAATCAGTAAAGCAGTAGAACTGTATAAACCTGATGGCATCCCGGTAGCATTCGATCTTCAGATTGAAGCTGAGATTCTGGGATGCAAAATCGTCTGGAGCAAGGAGAACCCTCCTGCAGTGGTGTCTCACCCGCTTTCTGAAGGTGTTGAACTTGGTTCTCTCCGCCTGCCCGAAATAACCGATGGCCGCATCCCGGTTGTGCTTAAAGCTGCAACTGCCCTTCGAAAAAAATATCCCAACCTCGGTCTGTACGGTTTGATTACCGGTCCGTTTACCCTTGCCCTCCACCTGATGGGAACTGAGATTTTTACGAAAATGTTTGAGGATCCCGACTATGTATATGAAGTAATGGAATTCTGCTCCCGTGTTGGTGTAAGACATTCTGAGATGCTGATAGATGCAGGCTGCGATGTGATTGCCGTGGTTGACCCGATGACCAGCCAGATTGATCCTCTTTCATTCGAAACCTTTGTGACTCCTTACGTCCGTAGCATTTTCGACGTAGTAAGGAAACGGAAAAAATACAGCTCTTTCTTTGTTTGTGGTCATGCCCAACAAAATATCGAAGTGATGTGCGATTGCCGACCAGACAATATTTCGATCGACGAAAATATCCCCCTCGATTTTGTAAAAGAAATAGCCCTTTCCAAAAAAATCAGCTTTGGCGGAAACCTGAAACTTACGGTGGTCCTGCTTATGGGAGATACCGACGATGTTAAACGGGATGCCATTGCCTGCCTCGATTTAGGGGGAGACACAGGTTTCATCCTCGCCCCGGGCTGCGATTTGCCCATGCAAACACCGGTTGAAAATATCCAGGCAGTATCAGAAATTGTTTTTGACCGTTACCTCCAGGATTTTACCCGGAACCTTGATAAAAAAGAGAGCAAGCTGGACATTATGAATATGAGGGATTACGGACAGTCGGACAAAGTTATTGTTGACATTATCACCCTCGATTCTGAATCCTGCGCACCATGCCAGTATATGGTTGAAGCCGTAAAACGGGTTGCTCCTCATTTCGAGGGAGTGGTTGAATGGCGTGAACATCCCATTAAAAAAATGGAAGCTGTCTCTTTTATGTCCTCTCTGATGGTGAAGAATATCCCGACAATCTGTATCGACGGGAAAATTGCATTTGTATCGCAGATCCCTCCGCAAAGCAAGCTGATTGAAGCAATTCAAAAGCGGATAAACGAAAAACTTAAACTCAAAATAAAATCAAAACATAGCGAAATTCTTATTCTGGGTGAAAGCGAATTGGAATGCAAGGAAATAACCAAAAGAGTAAAACGAGCCATAGCTGAACTGGGAAAATCCACAACGGTTTCAATGATAACGGAGAAAGAACAAATGACTTCATTCGGAGTAAAGAAAGGGCCTGCAGTTATTATGGTCAATTATAAGTTGAAATCAGAAGTCACAGTTCCCTCACTGGATGTAATTAAAGAATGGATTAAAGAGATTTAGAAATAAAGTTTTTAAAGATAATCGTAACCTCGTAACTTCGTAACCTCGTAACCTCGTAACTCCGTAACCTATTAGTCACCGTAGCTTTCCGTGAGCGCTGAAGCTACTCTGCGGAGGCGCTAGGGGAGGTGAACTCGTAACTCCATAACCCTATAACCATGAGCAAAATAATTGACGAAATAAAAAAAGGCCGCGTTCTTGTCTCCGACGGAGCATGGGGGACCTTTCTTCATAAAAAAGGTTTGAAACCGGGAGAATGTCCTGAAATGTGGAACATTCAGCATCCTGTTGCTGTTTTCGAAATCGCCCAAAGTTATATTGAGGCTGGGGCTGATATGATTGAGACAAACAGCTTCGGCGGCAGTCGATATAAGCTTGCCAACTATGGCTTTGAAGATAAAGTTTTTGAATTGAATAAAACTGCTGCAGAAATCAGCCGGAAAGCCGCCGGATCTGATCACTTTGTTTTAGGATCAGTTGGGCCAACCGGGAAATTGCTTATGATGGATGAAGTTACAGAAAATGAGCTGTATGTTGCTTTTAAAGAACAATCTATGGCGCTCGAAGCTGGTGGCGCAGATGCTATTGTTATTGAAACCATGACTGATCTGGACGAAGCCAGGATAGCTGTCAGAGCTGCTGTTGAAAATACTGCCTGCGAAGTGTTTTGTACTATGACCTTCGACAAAACTGTGAACGGCGAATACCGGACCATGATGGGAATATCGCCAACCGAAATGACTGAAACACTCATTGAGGCCGGCGCATCCGTGATCGGGGCAAATTGCGGCAACGGAATTGCAGATATGATCAGCATAGTGGAAGAAATCAGGCAGGTTAATACAACTATACCCATTTTGATTCATGCCAATGCCGGAAGGCCGAATTATTCAGAAGGAGAAACTACATTTCCTGATTCTCCAACGGATATGGCCGGACGGGTAAAGGAAATCATTGAAGCCGGGGCAAATATAATTGGCGGTTGTTGCGGAACTACCCCTGACCACATTTGCCAGATCCATCATGTGGTAAAATCTTTATAAAAACAGTGACTGCAATTCCTGTACACCTTATTAACGGTTTCCTGGGAAGCGGAAAAACTACCTTCCTGATGCACTACCTGGATACCTTTTCACAGGGTAGAAAGATCGCTGTTATTCAGAATGAGTTTTCATCTTCGGGGGTTGACGGGGAGATCATCCGCCATCACAAAGGAACATACCGGATGCTCGAAATAAATAACGGATCAGTGTTTTGTGTCTGCCTGCTAGGCAGTTTTATCAATTCCCTGGCTGCTTTCATAGAGGATAATTCCCCCGATGAAATCATTATGGAAGCATCCGGAATGTCAGACCCGGTAAGTATTGGCCAGATTTTTCAATCGCCAAATCTCAGAGGGAAAGCTTACCTGGGATATTCCTGGACCCTTGTTGATGCAAAAAACTTCGATAAGCTGACATCAATCCGCTCAAGACTGGAACATCAGATACGAATTGCCGATACGGTGGTGATTAATAAATGCGACCTTGCTGAAGACAAGGGGGAATCAATAATCCATGCTGTTAAAAAACTTAATCCATCTGCTTCGATTGCATGTTGTACATTTGGCAGGATTGATTTTGAAGGGAAAAAGATTGCATTCAGATTCTTTCCGGCAGAAAAGAGTAACGGGGTTTCCAGGCCTGATTTACAATCGGTTGTAATAAAAAGCAGTCGTCTGATCACGGAGGATAATCTGAAAGAGTTTATCGGTTCTGTAAGGGCCGGTTTTATCCGGTGCAAAGGATTTGTCAATACAGGCAAACACCAGAAGGTCGTTGTCCAGGGAAGCTTTGAAGATTACACATTTGACCGGGTAGATTGGTTTGCCGGTGCAACCGAATTGGTCGGGATCGGTAGATTCAGCGAGAAGGAAAACTTTACAGAAAAATTTGAAAGCTTTTGCAGCCCATGATAAAGGAATTTAATTTCAGTTTTAATGAATTGGTGATTGACCATCAAATGATGGCGGAGGTGATGGGTTATGGAAATGATCCATTACCCGATCCGTTCAATCACTTCCTGGAAGAAGTTTTGAATGATGCCGCCAGTTTTAACGATATTAATGCTACATATAAAATTTTTGATGAGGTTGAGGTTAATGAGAAGAAGAGAATTGTTATTGCCGGGGGAAATGATTTTAAAGTTGGCAAAACAATTTGTGATGAGCTCAATGGATCAGAACACCTGGCTTTTTTTGTTTGTACTGCCGGTGCAACCATAAGTGATAAGTCAGTGAGTTTATTAAAGGGAGAAAATCCGGTTTTGGGCTATGTTTACGATTTACTGGGGAGCGCAATTGCAGAAGCTGCCGGCGACAAAATGCAGTCATTCCTGAAGAAGGAAGTCGAAAAAACCGGGAAAACGATTACCAACCGCTACAGTCCGGGATATTGCCACTGGAGCGTTGCCGATCAGCACAAACTTTTTTCTTTGTTTGAAGAAGCTCCATGTGGCGTAACATTGACCCCATCAGCCCTGATGCAGCCAGTCAAATCCATCAGCGGAGTGATCGGGATTGGCCGGGAAGTGAAGTACCGGAAATACCAGTGTACGCTTTGTTCAAGTGAGAATTGCGTATACAGGAGAATCCGCGGAATTTAGGGGGAGTGTCACAATTCTTTAAACCGTTTACGGTATTCTGAGGGAGCAACACCGGTAGTTTTCTTAAATTGTTTGTTGAAATGACTCAGGTTGTTATAACCACTGTCATAGCATACTTCCAGTATACTAAGGTCCTGGTCCATCAATAATTTACATGCAAACTCAATTTTTATCTGGTTCAGGTATTCAAAGATTGTCATCCCCATTTTCATTTTGAAAAACCGGCACAATGAACCTTCAGCCATATGGACCAGTCCGGACAGATTTTTTAAATCCACATCTTCACGGTAATTTTTCATTAAATATTCATGTATCGCAGCTATTCGCTTGCTTCCTGTAGTAAATCGCTTTTTAATATATTCCTTACTTGCCAGTTGAATGTTGCTGTCACTTCTTCCAATGATATCCATTAATCTGAAAAAATGCAGCATCCTTTCAAAACTTTTCATGTACGGGAGTTGAAGCATAATTTCGCTTACTTCGTTGAGGGTTTGCCCAACAATGTGTATCCCTCTTTCTGATAATTCCAATGCATTTTTAACATACCTGAATTCGGGAAGCGATAAAATCTGGGGAAATACCACTTCCGAGGTAAACTGGAGGAAAACCATCTCGAGCGTTCTATTGGATGGAGTCCTGGTTTCTTTATCTGCTATCCATACATGAGGGAGGTTACGACCTATAAAAACAAGGTCGCCCGGTTGAAACTCTTCAATCGAATCGGCCACAATCCTCTTACCGGATCCTTCGGTGATAAAACTGATTTCATAATTATTATGATAATGCCAGGTACTCTTTTCCAGGTTATCCTGGAATATCCCAATAAAAAAAGATTCGTCCTCTTTTAAATTAGTTTTTTCAAAAAAAGCAGTCATAATGGTATTTATTGCACTATTTTCACGACAAATGTGAATATTGCATCAATATTAGTAAAAATTGGAGTAGACTTTTGTTTTCGTAACAATTATTTTTGACTTAACTAAAAATCAGTAAATCTGAACCTTTATGGATGAACTTCTTGAAAAACTGCTTGAAGCAGTGGAATTTGGCAAAGTGGATAAAAAATCACCCTATCCGCCTCAATTAAAAGATAAGGATGGTTCGTTTGAACTGACTTTTCAGGCTATTCAGGCCGGTATAAATCCAAAAGACATTCTTGAAAATGCTCTTATCCCGGCTATGGAAAGGGTTGGAAAAAAATTCTCTGATTGTAAAATATTTGTCCCCCAAATGCTGATGTCTGCAAAAGCCATGGGTGCTTCCATGCTTCAGTTAAAACCGTTTTTTACTTCAGGTGAAATAAAAACCAAAGGGACTTTTATCATTGGTACGGTTAAAGGTGACCTGCATGATATTGGGAAAAACCTGGTATCCATGATGATTGAGGGTAGTGGTTGGTCAATCGTTGACCTGGGTGTTGACGTCGGGTCAGACCGGTTTATTGAGGCCCTGAAAAATAATCCCGGAGCGGTTGTCGGACTTTCGGCGCTTTTAACCACTACAATGGTTAATATGGGCGAAATTGTAGCAAGTATTAAAGAGCTAATACCCGGTACAAAGATACTTATTGGAGGGGCGCCGGTTAATACCGATTTTTGCCTGAAGATAGGCGCTGATTTTTATGCTCCCGATCCTCAAAAAGCCGTAGAATATATGAACAAACTGGCTTCATAAGGACTTCGGTTCATCACTCTTTTCTGATGAATGAAGGATTGCCTTATACAAGGCAAATTTAAAATGTATGCACTTTTGTCTGGTACATATTTGTTTGCTAAAACATTAATAATTAATGATATAATGATCCCTAAGAAACAAAAAAATAAGAAATCATTTTTCTATAAAACAAAGCATTTTAATAGTTAAAACAAATGAAATACAAAAGCCTGATTATCAATAATCCCGAAGACTTAATGTTTGGAATCGCCCCTAAACCGGTAAAAACCCCTCGTGGACTTGTAATCGGAGGGGGACAGGTTTATGCTGAACTGAATTTTACTCTTCCTGTCATGAGTATAAACAATAATACCCTGAACCAGGTGTATACGCATTACAGGGAAATTGCAGAGGGTGCACTGGAACATGCATTGCATTTGAATTCCAAAGGGATAGTCCTTGAATTCGAAACGCTGCTTGAAATGACGAAAACGCCATCCATCGGAGTGGAAATCGTTAAAATCATGAATGATATTTGTGAAAACTACTATCAGAAATATGGTCTTGCATCTGAAATCCGGCTGACACCCAATGATTTACGCGAATTTGAAAGACCTGCTAAACAGCGCAGTTCAAAACACCTGGAACCGATGATGGAACTTTTTGAGCGTGGAATGATAGCCGGGGGCGACTTATTGTCGATCGAAAGTACCGGTGGTAAAGAGGTTTCGGATGAAGCATTGATGATGTGCGATGTGAAAGGCATTATGTTTGCATTGTCCGTTTTAGGTGTCAGGGATATGCAATTTCTATGGCAAAAAATTGTTTCAGTTGCGAATAAACACGGTAAAATTGCAGCAGGGGATTCAGCCTGCGGATTTGGCAATACAGCCATGATCCTGGCAGAGAAAAAATATATTCCAAAAGTGTTTGCCAGTATGGTCCGTGTAATATCTGTGGTGCGCTCCATTGTTGCCATGGAAGAAGGAGCCACTGGTCCTGACAAAGATTGCGCGTACGAAGGTCCGTTCCTGAAAGCAATTACAGGGATCCCCATATCGATGGAAGGTAAAACGGCCGCCTGTGCCCATCTGAGCCCGCTCGGAAATATATCTTCAGCCTGTGCCGACTTGTGGAGCAATGAATCCGTACAAAATATAAAATTACTATCAGGTATGGCTCCGACAGCTTACCTGGAACAACTGGAATATGATGCCCGTATGATGAATGTAGCCTTGCATGAAGGGCATACGCATTGTAATATATTACAGCATTTGATGGTTGCTTCGGATGTCTATACCGATCCGCAGGCTCTGATTCTATCCCCTGAAAATGTAATCCGGATATCAAAAGAACTTATCAAAGGTGAATCATATGTTGCAAATGCCAAAAACGGGGCACTGGCTGCACTGGATATCATTGAAGAAACGCTGGCATCAGGTAAAATGAAACTTCCTGAAATGGAAACTGCTTACCTGCCGGTTTTAAGGGAGGACTTAACCAGCATCCCGGATAATGAAAGTGATTTTATCGGGATGATGCTGCCTCTTTTGGACCAGCAAAAATTTATTCTAAAGGAATACGGACTATAAAAATCTGCATAACGGATATAATGAAGAAACTTGTTTAATTTTACAATGTCCCGGAATAAGTAAAAACTTTCCAGGCAATAAAATCTAACAGGATTCTCTTTTAATTATAAAACACTCATGCACAGGCATACCATCCGGCTTCACCCGCTGGGAAAAGAATTTCAGGTGAACGACCAGACTCCTTTGATTGATGTTTTGCATGAATACGGGATTGAATTTCCGTGTGGAGGAAAAGGAACCTGTGGAAAATGCAGAGTAAGACTCCTGAATGGCGAAATTCATATCACGGAAACCCACCGGCAACATTTAACTCTCCTGGGACTTTCGCCGGAATGGCGACTGGCATGTTTAAGCAGATGCACAAGTGACATTATTCTTGAAATTGAACAGTTTAATAATCTGATCCTCGCCGATGAGAGTGAATTTGATTTCTCCCCCCGGGAAGGGTTTGGAATAGCCATTGATCTGGGTACTACCACTGTAGTTACCCAACTGATCGATTTATCCACAGCCAGAGTACTGGCTGTTGAGACGATGCTGAATCCTCAGTTAAAATTCGGCGCAGACCTTATTTCCCGTATTCAAAGCTGCATGGATGGAAATTTAACTGAAATGACCAGCATTATCCAATCCTCCATTGGTAACATGATTGAGCTCTTACTAAAAAATCATAAAACCAGAGTTCAAAAAGTTGTGCTGGTCGGGAATACAGTAATGCAACTCATTTTAAGCAAAGGTGATGTTTCGCCGCTTTCGGCATATCCATTTCATACAGATGATCTGGGAATGAAAAGTTATACACCCGAAGAGCTGGGATGGAAGCTTGAAGTAAAGGAGAAAATACAGTTTTTCCCTTCAATCGGAAGTTTTGTGGGTAGCGATATCCTGGCGGGAATCGTTGCCACAGGTTTGCACAAAAAGGAAGACTATACCGCACTGATCGATCTGGGAACCAATGGTGAAATTGTTGTGGGCAATAAAAACAAAATTGTATGTGCCTCCACTGCTGCCGGTCCTGCCTTTGAAGGTTCTAACATTTCCATGGGAATGAGAGCGGTAACAGGTGCAATTTCATCCCTTAAACTTAAAAACGGAATTATCGAGCCCAGCGTGATCGGAAATACAGATCCGAAAGGGATCTGCGGAAGCGCACTGATTGATGCCATAGCCATTCTCAGGAAACTAGAGCTGATTGGGATGTTTGGCGAGATAATTTCCGGCGAACAGTTTATTCCACTGGCAGGCGATGTTGGTCTGAGTCAGAAAGACATAAATGAATTTCTTCTGGCAAAAGCAGCCATCGCTGCAGGTCTGGCCATACTCGCAAAAAACCTGGGTATTCATGTTGCTGATGTCAGGGAAATTTATATTGCCGGGGGATTTGGAAGCTACATCAATTTAGAAAATATAGTCCTCACCGGTATGATTGAACTCCCTGCTGAGAAAATTCATAAAATGGGAAATACTGCACTGATAGGTGCAAAAATGTTCCTGTTTGATGAAAATGGAAATACCGAAGAAATACTTGTAAAGACAAAACATATTAGTCTTGAAGGGGATGCTAACTTCCAGGATATTTATGTGGAAAAAATGTTATTGCACTAACTTTCTCTTCAAACATAGTTTTGCGGTATTTTCAGCTTTTAGAATTAATCCGTTTAAATAACCAAACTTTCTCTGTTGGAGAATAATTTACGCATGAAACCTTGACAAAATGATTTCTAATGTATAATATTGCAT
>CAYGFI010000087.1:0-19793 GCA_964349045.1 uncultured Chitinophaga sp. | reverse complement strand
TGATTGTCCCGGGTCAGCTTTGGTGAGGTTTCCAAGAAATGTTGCCACTGTTGCAGATGTCATATTTCCCTGTATTGTTTGTCCTTTACCATAGCCATCACTTGCAAGGTAGACTTTTGAAGTTATAGTTGAAAGATGCACTGTAACTTCATCCATCACATGACTACCAATATATTCCGGACCTCTTTGCCAAGTATAATCTACGATATACCACTCTAAAATCCAACCACTATTGTCTTTATCAGTTCCAAAACGATTCACACAGTCAATCAAACTAGGAGTGCCTTTGTAAACAAAAGGTTTCATTCTTATCCTTGCGGCGGCATTATTTTTAACTTCCCTCCCAGCAATATTCCATAAGTTGTCGTCAACCGGATCACCCAAAACGTCAACCAGTCTGTAATCGGCTGGATCACCAACCGGTTTTTTTCCTTCCAGAACGGAATCATTTTCAATATGGAACATCCAGACGGCTGAAGCATTCCTTATTAAAAAAGGTGGTGTCGTTTGTACATTTACACCGTTATCAGTCCGAATATTAGCAACAGTACCCATCCAATACTTATTGATTAATGGTAAGTATTGAGGCTGGATATACTGTTGCCTACCATGGCCAGACAAAGCCATAACAAAAACGCCACCTGGTTCCACTATAGGATCCACATTTGAGTCAATGGTTAAAATTCCAGGGTTAATCAACCAGCTGGCTGTATCTTCATAAAACTTATAGCCTGGTACATAACTACGGTATCGATTCTGGAAAAGAGCTTCTGTAGGAGTCGGTACCTGAACTGACGTTATGGCATCTCCGGGGTTAATTGCCGATTCGGTTCTTACTATCAGATATTCTGACAAGTCTATCGCAACTCCACGAGGATTAACAATTTCCAGGAAGCTATTGAAGTCTACCAAAGTAAATAATATTTCAGAAAAGAAAGGATCACCATTGTACAACTGCACTTTGGAAGGTTGTTTTTCCATTTTAAAGATCACTGTATAATCCTGGCTAAGTGTATCACTTTCGGAGGTCACTGTAAATACAGTTGATCTGTCTTCAAGACTACCAGTAAGTGAAACTGCTCTTTTTGTCGTAAGCTTGGCATTGATATCTGCCGGATGAGCAACCAGTGCAGGTACATTTATTGTTCCATAAGGCACTGTAACCGTGTATACAGTTTTGTTAGAAGTAAACTGAGGGATAGTGTCATTTTTCCAGTTTTCCAGAAACTCTGATTTATCGGGCCATGTAATGGCATTAAGAGTCACATTGTCACTGAATGCATAATCATGAACATCGATGTAGTATTCTTTTACGGTTGTACCATTTTCTGCAGTTACCTTTAACTTGTCGCCATTTTGAAGATCGGCCCTAACCACGTTATCCTTCCAGACTATCTCCCAGTTGGCCTTTGGTGCCTTCTCCAGGTATTTGAAGAGGGAGTCCACCCTTGCTGCGTAGGGTACATTACCAATTGTGTCGATGACTGGTCCTCCCATAACGTAATATGGTTGTGCCCAGTAAGCAACGGGAGGGATGCTGGTATTATATCTTTTATCCCTCATTGGGAATACTTTTGCCTGATCAGCAGCAGGAGCTGCAACGGTCAGTTTAAAATCAGTCTGCTTAAGTGAATTTCCCGTGGTATATATGGTAAAAATATCACCATCCTGAATAATTGTATGCGTGGAATCTACAAAGCTTGAATCCCAAACGTATCCCCATCCCTGCCCTGGTCCAATCTGTAATAAGGAAAGAATAGAATCTCCTCTATAGACACCCCACGGAACTGTCATTTTTGAATTAGGAATGTCAACATCAACGAAAGAGGAGCTTACGTTCAGTTGAAATGCACCATGGTTTTTTATTGTATTAAAACTTATTCTCCCCGATTGATTTGGAAACAATTGCCATTCTGAATCCTCAGCGCTTATACCACAGGAGTTTAGCCAAACCATATTTCCAGTTTTAACAGTTGCCTTTCTGACCATTGTATAATAGCGCGAGCCTCCTTCGACTCCTGCTACAGGTTCTCCCAGGGTCTCTGTGGGTACCCCGGCAGCACTGAGTTTGAGCATCACCTGGTCTATCATAATGGAGTCTCCACTAGCGAGATGATTGAAAAGAACAAAAGAACGGTTACCCCAGGTCCAAAACATTTGGCCATAGGGTACATCTAATGAGTCCTTGCCCCACATTTCCCACTCAGGGATGGTATCTTTACTGAATCCCCAGGCAGCCTGAGCGTGAACCTTCAAATCTGCTTTTGCCATTAGATCCAGCCTGTGATCGGGCCCCAACGAATGATCAGTCGTACTAAGATATCTGTCGCTGACGTTCATAACCACCCAGGTTCCTCCCGGAGCGAGTGTTCCCTTT
This sequence comes from uncultured Chitinophaga sp., assembly GCA_964349045.1. GTDB lineage: Bacteria > Bacteroidota > Bacteroidia > Bacteroidales > JACJXF01. Next base: position 17,416 of record CAYGFI010000087.1, on the reverse strand, counting down.
AACCTAACCTGGTTACCCACAGCAACAGGCGAATTTATCTGCCATCTACCGTTCAAATCCTGGCTGAATGTTTTTCCTCCAACCCAGGCAAGAGTCACTTTGGAAAGGTCAATGGTTTCTGTTCCTACATTGGCCAATTCACAGTACCAGTCATATGGACCGTTGCCCCGATGCTCGGAGAAGATCAGGTGTTTAATCGTGTCCGGATACGTTTGCGCATTCGCACCTAGTATGATCCCGAGCGAGAAAAATGCTAGTAGAAATAGTTTAATTTTTTTCATAAAAATTAGTTTAAGTTAATAAAAATATAATATGTTCGCTTCCATATTTTACATTGCATAAATGTATTTTAATGACAGAGCATTGTCTTGTTCAAATCTTGCATTCTCTTGCTTATTTTATTAAAAAATAAAATTTAAGACTGATAACTTAGGAGTATTCTGATGGAGAGCAACCAAATTTCTTTTTAAAGGTATGGCTGAAATGGGAAGCGGATTCAATGCCAACATCGTACATTACGCTTTTCATACTAATACCGGGATTTGCTGAAAGCAGTTCTGCAGCAACCTGTAAGCGATAATTTCTAAGGTAGGCATTTGGAATCTGACCGGTTAAAAGTTTCAGCTTACGGTACAATTGGGAAGTACTCAGATTGGTTTCGCTGGCAAGGTCTACAACACCGAAAGAGGAATTATCTAGGTTTTTCTGTATGGCGTTATTCACTTTTTTGATAAACTCTGCATCAATCCCCGAGATTTGAACATCGCAGGGTAATATATGTGACTTCGAAAAATGCTCTTTTAATTTCTCCCTGTTTTCGATCAGTTTTCGAACTGTTACTTCAAGGTATTTCAGGTTGAAGGGTTTTGGAATAAAAGAATCGGCCCCAAGCTCAACACCCTGGATATGACTATCGATTTCCTTCAGGGCCGTAAGAAGAATAAAGGGGATGTGACAATATTTTATATCCGTTTTAATCTTATTACAAAAGTCATAGCCATTCATGCCAGGCATCATCACGTCACTAATGATTAAATCGGCCTCTCCTGAAACGGCAATTTCCATTGCCTCTAATCCATTTGATGCTTCAAGAATCCTGTAATCCTTTTTTAAGACACTTTTAATGATATTCCTGAAATCAACCTCATCATCAGCGATTAAAATGCAAGGTTTCTGTTTATCTTCCGAATCTATATAAGTTGCACTATTGCTTGATATTTTTTCGTATTCAAGTAATTCATAAGCGTCTATTCGCTTTACTACATTCTTCAAAGTATCGGGTGACTGTAATTCATCCGTTGGAATCATTACAGAAATACAAGTGCCTTTTCCGGGAATACTTTTCACCTTTATCGATCCCTTGTGAAGCTCCACGATTGATTTACTGTAAGATAAGCCAATACCTGTTCCCAAATTTTGCAGTTCTGATGCAGACTGGTAGAAGCGATCAAAGATTTTATCCATATCAATTGCCGGAATACCGATTCCGTTGTCGGTTACATCAAAGCAGGCATATTTTTTATTCTCGATTGCACTAATGTAGCCTTCCAACCTGACTTTTCCATTAGCAGGTGTAAACTTAAAAGCGTTGGAAAGAAGATTAAACAAAACCTGCTCCATCTTTTCAAGATCCATATAGATCAGAAACGCGGGATCTTTTACCTGGTAATAAAACACTATTCCTTTCTTCAGGGAAAGTGATTCAAATGCATCAGCAACAGGATAGATAAAATCCTCCAATGTTGTTTCCGTGATCTTTAGCTTAAGTCCTCCATGCTCTATTCTTCTAAAGGTGAGTAATTGATCGATTAAGCGAATCAATCGGTTGCTGTTTTTTTCGATCATTTGCACATATTCCTTTTCCTCATCACTTTGTGATAATTCTTTTAGTTTTTGAAGTGGTATAGAAATCAGTGAAAGCGGGGTTTTGAATTCATGAGATATATTGGTGAAAAAGCGGAGTTTTGACAGGTTTACTTCCTTGATTCTCTCCTTATCCAATTTTTCGAATTGGAGTTTGTTTTGCAGATTTTTCATTTCCGTCAAATAGATGAAAATGGCTGAGATAATCGAAATGGCCAACAGAGCAAAAAGAACTTTGCTAAATAGTCTGGCAAACCACGGTGCCAAAACTTTAATATCAATAGAGGCTTCATTTTCTGACATGAGCCCGTCACAGTTGTATCCTCGGACCCTGAAAGTATAATCTCCCGGCTTTAGATTAGTATATGTTGCTGAATAAAATCCCTGCCTGACTTCGATCCATTCCTTATCAAAACCTTCCAAAATATATGAAAGGCGGTTTTTTTCCGGGATGGAAGTATGATACACCGTTAAACCTAATGAGATTGTCTTGTCTTCTCTTTTTAAGACCAGCTCACTTTCTTCCGAAATATGCTTTTTAAGAATGACTCTATTGTCTATACGTTCTCCAACCGTTACTTTTCTATTATTGATTTTGAGCTCCGTAATTCGTACACCAGGCGGGATGAGATTTGGCTTTATTTGATCTGGTTTGAATGCAGTGAGTCCGTTTAGTCCTCCAAAATAGTAGAATCCGGAGCGACCTTTATGGTATGCATTCATTCTGAAGTTGTTGCTTAGAAGCCCGTCATACATATTGTAATTCTGCGATTCAAATGACTTTGTATTCAGTTTAAATATCCCCATGTCAGTCGCACACCAAATGATGGAATCATTTTCTTCGATGATGCCATAAAAGGCATTATTCACCAAGTCAATTGTATCACGGAGACGTTCAAATCTATTGTTTTGGCTGCCAGGAATATTCTCCAACCTGTTTAAGCCACCTCCAAATGTACCAATCCAAAGCCTTTGATTTGGGTCTTTGTAGAAACAAAAAACCGCATTGTTACTGATGCTTGTTTGGTCATTTTCAAAATATTCAAAGTGGTTCATTTGAAATAATGAATCTTTATCATAGCCAAACAGAGATAAGCCCGTATTTTGAAAACCTACCCATAATTTTTTGGGATTATCAATTTTAATAGCGGCTATATCATGTGGATTCTCAAATGTATATGAAGTATGAACAGGTATAATTATTTCCTGCTGTGAATTAATCATCTTCCAGGGATCCTTTAAAACAATGATTGAAGATCCTGCTAACACAATACTCTCATTATCGATGGATGTAATGTTTCGCACGTACTGGATAGTGATTTTCTGGTCATTCGAAACAAAACTTATTTTGGTAAAGGTATTGGTAGTGCTGTTATAAACTGCGACACCATCTTCATAACCTAACCAGGTATAACCTTTTTTATCCTCATAAATGGAGAGCATCATCTTATTGGGAAAGGTGTTGAACCAATTATCAAATCGCTTGAAAGTCAGATTTTCAATATTGGAATCGTTAACGGGCGTTGTACTCCGGCAAAGGGCATGGTTATAAGTGCCAATCCAAAGATAGCCATTTCTGTCTTCTAATACACAATTTATGAGGTTTGAAGGAATGGTATTGTCATCGTAGGGATTATGCTCAATATTAGCAAACTGTTTGTTGTTCAGATCCAGCTTATTCAATCCGGCCTGAGCAGTACCAATCCAAATGACATTGAATGGATCCTCAAATATACAGTTTATCATGTTACTGCTGATTCCGCCTTTCTTTTTGGAGTCATATGTAAAGTTGGTGAAATCTTCATTGTCTTCATTATACAAGGATAATCCTCCCAACCAGGTACCTATCCATAAATTGTTGTCTTTTCCAATCATCAGATCCTTGATGTTGTCGTTTGCAAGAGAATTCATATCTGATTCATCATGCATGTATATGTTTAACAGGCGTAGTTTGCTACCATCTAAAACTGTTTTATATAAACCGGCCGTACAACCGATCCATATTATATTCTTATGCAAGGCTAAACAGTTTACAGATGTTAATTTGGCGAGTTCTTCAGCTTCAAAAACAGCTTTGTTAACGCCGTTTTCGAGAGACATTTTATACAATCCAGTAGTTGTGGCGAGTAGATATTGGTTTTCACTAATCTTTAATAAGTCAAGTATATTTAATTCAGCGTATTCGTCAACCAGCAGATTTGGAGACCACTTAACAATAACTGTGTCATTGGCTATTTTGCAAGTTGTTTTGAATAAGAATTTGTTTCCAATCACCCACATAGATCCATCGTCGTCCTCAATGGTTTTGTTGAGCACTTCCAACGAATCTGACGTAATCTTAAAAAAACGTTCTTTATCAGGGTAATAGATATTTAAACCTCCCCTTGAAACGATCCAAAGTTGACCTTTGCTATCAGATAGAATATTCAGTATGGGACCATGGTAAATGTTGGATTGATCTTCTGATTCCCAACTGATATTTTGAAAGGTGTTTCCATCATACTTAATTAATCCATTCGATGTACCAAGCCACAAAATGCCGTATTTATCTTGTTCAATGGAATAGACGGTATTCTGGTTGAATCCATCTTTATTCGAATAATTAACAAATGAATAGGAGTACTCGGTTTGTCCGAATACTGGACCAAGTACTACGATCAAAAAGAATAAAAGAAGAATAATATTCCCGGAATATGATTTAAACATTTAGTAAAGTAGTATTAGCTATGTGCAAATATAGCAATTGTGTTTTTAATTAATAAGCATTTTGAAAAAAGATGCACTTTCCGAGCAAGAAAAGGACCGATTTGAGCAGCCAAAAAACGATTCTTTTTCTCAACTTTATACCATCTAATCTAATGGAGTAATAGCTATCAAACTTAAAAAGACAATTTCAATCATCAGCTGCACGCTCATCCTGCTTCTGTCAGGTCTGGTGCAAGCTCAGACTGATTCCACATGGGATGTTACTGATTATTCAGACTTCCCTTCTGAGGCTCGGTTTTTAGGCGAATATCCTCAACAAGATACCAATCTCAACTTCCCTAAGTTTTCATGGGATAAAATTCCCAGATGGGTAGCAGTAAGAAACGCCTATACATATACCCAGGCTCAAATCGATACGCTGGCGCACAACTATCAATTAATCATGTTTGAAAAAGCCAATAAGGCTGGATTTTCAACAATTGAAGAAGGTATAATAGATGCTTCAAAGCGCGTCAAAGCTGTAAATCCTGATATTAAGACCTTGTTCTACTGGAATACACGCCTGGGATATGATGGCTATGCTGCAGACACTGAATATAAAGCTAATGAGTGGGAATGGACCCAGCATACCTTCGATGTTTCAGGCAATGAAATTCTTTTTCTCCATAAAAATTATATCTACTGGTACAACCACGAAGTTGAAGCAATGCGTAACTGGTGGTTTAATATAGCCCTTGGAATGGCAAGACAACCTGAAATTGATGGTATATTTCTGGATAAATCTTACGGAGATACACCTTTTCTTTATGATAGTAATGGCACCCCAATTGATAACTATTCCGACATGCTGATCAGGTTAAACGATTCCATACCTGAAAATAAACTCATCATTGGAAATACCCTGCGAAATGAACGGGACAATGGCAACAGAGCAATGATGGAAATTGAGGACGGATCGTATTTGGAGCGATGGGCTTTTTTTAACAGGGCATTTACACAATCTGAAGCTGATGCCATTGTAACGAGTATTCAGCTGATGCGCGAAGCACTAATGAAAGGCAAGATCATCAATTTGCAATCGGACCCGGGCTATACTACAGATCTGCCTGAACCAACTACACGAGCGGAAAAAATGGTTTTTATGCAGGAATATGTTCATTTTCCCCTTGCCGTTTTTCTGATCATTGCTGAAAAAAATGCCTACTTCAGTTATAATATGGGGGTAAATACCGCATCAAATTCCCAGGAAGTCTGGGATGCTAGTTTTATTAAAGAATTCGGATACTATCTGGGAGAGCCCCTGGGCGAACCAACTAAAAATGGATATGTGTATAAACGATCATATGATAATCTGGATCTGACAGTAAATGTGAGTACCAAAGAAACTTCATTCATATGGAAGAACAAGATCTCGGCGACGCAAATAATGCCAACATTAGAACCGGGATCTGCCTGGTATCATAATTATTATCCCCTTGAATCTAATGCAATAGCTATCAACAGCTTTGCAGGAAGCTTAAGCACCTCTGAGCCATCTCCAACAACTATAATGAACCCAAGTGCCCGGGTTTCAAAATTCGTCAGGGCATCAGGGTTGTCTTATATCATACTCAATTTGCCAGGAGATCTTGTTGATATAAGCACAGCCAAATTTAAAATAAGGGTATATGCTTCTTCAGAAGACTCATCCAGCAATAATACGCTAAAATTGGTCTTAAGAAAAGATGAACTTGAAGCTACCCAGTTAAGCTTAACAAAAGAAATTGAGGCTTATGATAAGTGGGTGGAATATAGCTTCGATTTGTCAGAGGATTCCTTAAAAGAAGAGTGTTATAATAATATTTGTTTATTCTTCGCTTCGCCTGATGCAAATAATGCCGCAGAAGGAAATGTTTACTATATAGATGCTTTACAAGGGCCAAAGAAACCATATTTATTGACTTTTCGTGTGAAGGATACCCTGGCCGATTCGTTGCTTAAGAATATCTCTGTTTTTGCCGGACAGAAAGAAAAGAAAACGGATGCAAATGGAGAAGTACAATTTTCACTTGCCGGAGGAATGCAAAGCTTCAGAATTACTCATCCTGACTATTTTGAATTTGTATCGTCTTTAGAAGTTTCTAAAGATACTGTGGTCCAAATAGCACTTACACCGGAGAAAAAACGCGTCATATTCAAAATAATCTCCGAGAGTATTAATAATCCGCTCTCAAATATTTCTGCTACCCTGGGAGTATTGGAAGGGACCACAGGTATCAATGGCACTGCCATCTTCGATGTATATAAAGGACATTATGATTATTCCATAAGTCACCCTGATTATTTCACGAACCGTGCTTCTCTGGAAGTAGAAAATGACACTGCAATACAGCTGATTCTACTGGAGAAAAAAGCTGATATCAAATTCAGAATCTACGCGGAGGACAAACCTGTATATAATGTTTCTTTAAAAATAGATGGTGATTCTCTTACTACAAACCAGACCGGAATTGTTCTTTTTAAGGATCTGACCAGGTTCGAAGAGTATACCTGGTCTGCATCGAAAGAGGGTTATGAAGATATGGTTGGAGCCTTAAGCCTTAATAGCGACACTACTTTAAATATAAACATGACCCTTGCTACTATTATTGAAGATCATGTTTTAAAAAGCCTCAAACTGTATCCCAATCCGTCCCTTTCTCTTTTCATTATTGAATCAGAGGAAAGACTTAGTCGGATTGAAATCTGCGACCTGAGTGGAGCCTTGTTGAAATACATTCTTGTAAATGATAGTAAGGCAACATTTAATATGAGCGGTTATCCAAATGGTGTTTATTTGGCCAGGGTATACAGGGATGGGCTAAGGACCTTAAATTTAAAAGTTATAAAATCTGATAAATAATATGAAATACTTCAAAATTGGAATTTTAGCCCTTGTAATTACAGCCTTAGACAGCTGTGACAGTCCTCGTCCGGAGAAACCCAATGTTGTTTTGATCCTGGCAGATGACCTGGGTTGGCAGGATGTTAGCTGCTATGACATCGATGACCCCTGCCCCTATGAAACCCCCAATATTGATCGCTTATCTCTGGAGGGAGTTAAATTCTGGCAGGCCTATTCCCCTGCTGCCACCTGTGCCCCGTCACGAGGTGCCATACTTGCCGGCAAACACCCTGCCCGTCTGCAACGAACACATGTTGTTGGTGGTGCACCACCAATTCCCATCAGTGAAAGCGGAAGTAAAACAATCACAGAATGGTACAGTGGCCGGTTACCGATTTCAGAAACCATCATTCCTGAAGTGCTTAAAGAAAATGGATATATTTCCGGACACATAGGGAAATGGCACATAGCGATAGAACATAATGCATTTCCTCAGCCTTTGGATCATGGATTTGACTTTACTTTATCAGAACGCGGGGTAACCAATAATCAACAACCAAATCGGCTGTCGGATTTTGCCACAACAAATGAAGATGACATATATCGACTTGACGAAAACGGATTTCCGCGCGATCCAAACAATGAAAATGCACTGACCTTTCTTGAACAAGCAAAGGATAAGCCTTTTTTCCTGTATTATGCAACATGGCTTGTACATGCACCTATTCATACAAGGTCTAAGCAGCTGCTCGAGAAATATTGTAAAAAACTCAATGCTCCTTATCCCACTGATCCGGGTGACTGGAAAATGACAGGTCAGAACAATCCCTACTATGCATCCATGGTAGAAATGTTCGACTACTACCTCGGTACAATTGTCACTTACCTGAAAGATACCGACGATCCCAGATGGAAGGGGCACAAATTAATAGAAAACACTTATATCATTTTTACTTCAGACAATGGAGGGATGGAAGGCACCCTTTCGAGAGAAATATTCACAGATAATTATCCCCTGGACAAAGGCAAGATAAACGCCAAGGAGGGAGGAGTCCGCGTTCCTCTTATCATTTGTGGCCCGGGAATAAAGCCACATCAGGAAAGCAATGTGATGGTAAACGGAACAGACTTTTTCCCAACCATAATAGCATGGACCGGCTCTAAGCATCCCAATGAACAAGAACTGGATGGTATAGATTTATCTAAAATGCTGGCTACTAATCCCAATAATGGCAAGCTGCTCCTGGATAAATATGGTGAGGTACGCAATGAGATGATGCAACACTTTCCTCACGGCGCTGCAATACACTCTACCATTCGTATAGGCGATTACAAACTCATTCACAATTATGATCCTGATAAGTCCCTGGAGCTATACAGACTTTATGAAAATGGGACAAAAAGGGTGGATATTGAAGAAATGGATAATTTGAGCATCAAACTGCCTGAAAAAGCAGCTGAGATGGACAGTATTTTATATCAAAGGCTGAATGATATGCATGCCAGCTTTCCTTTCTTAAATCCTTATTGCAAAAGCGATATTGCACACAAGGAAGGGGCCTGTAAAGTGACAGATCATGGCAGAACCGGCAATGAGGTATGGGTGAAATTCAAGGAAAATGGCAATAAGGTAAACTCAGCATATTTGATTTACACTTTAAATGGTGGAGAACGCTATGAAGAATGGTTTCGCGCAGATGCAACCGTTGATCAGAAACAGATTGCAAGAGCGACCTTGCCTGAAGGAACAACCCACTATATTTTTAATCTTGTAGATGAATTCCAATTTATGGTGAGTTTCCCAAGAATGGGAAGTGATAATGATTATAGTAAGGTTAAATATTCCGTCAATGCTATCGCTACTGATAAACTTAAGTAAACCAGTATGTTTTCTCTTCTCGAATACAAAAATTATAAAGAATAGAACTTTGAAAGCATATCAATCAAAATTAAAAACAGTCACTTTTCACAATCTTATGCGTTTCGGTATCCTTCTGGTTTTTGCAGGCTTGTCGTTGGGAGCATATAAACCCAAAGCCGATTTACCCGAACCCAAAGAAGGTTTGAAAATTGTCTACATCCGCCATGCTGAAGGCGGGCACAATGTTAAAAAAAACTGGGAAACTTATAGCGAAATACCCGAGGATCAATGGCCTGTCTGGGTCGGCAAACCCAATATATTCACTCCAGCGGGCAAAGGTCGTCTGGAAAGAGTGCCTGGAAAACTCAGGAGATACCATTTTGATTTTATTGCCTCCAGCTCAGCCTGGCGATCCCGGAATACGATTCTGCCTTACATGATAGAGGTAGGAGCCAAAGGTGAGGTCTGGCCCGAGCTTGCCGAATTGTACCAAAGTTCGCTAATCATTTCTCCCGATTTACATATTCCGGACGTTAAGATCCTGGGCGAAGGTGCACCCATTGAATTGCCTGCCGAAGAAGCCCTCTATTTTAGCCTGCATGATGATTGCCTGAACGAATTCAAGCTCCCCAAATTCCCAAAGGATCATTCTGATAATGTGAATGAGACAGCAGCCTCCAGGGTAGTTCTACATAGGGCGGTTGACATGATCCTCGAGCGCTTTGATGGAACTGATAAAACAATCCTGCTGGCCGGTCACGGAAGCAGTGGAAATGGCATACTGAGATTGCTCCTAAAAGATGAGATGACAGGTTTTCCGGCTATAGAACATGCAAATATTTGGATGGTTGAACAGCAACCAAACGGCGGGTTTAAACTGAAGATTTGCAACGACGTGCCTTTGGATTACGAAAATCAGCCTTAAAACTCAATTGCAGATTTGACATTTTGAATACCTCCTTTTTCTTTACTTGAGCTATCTGAGCAAGAAAATGATGGATTTAAGCATTCTGAAAAAGAATATAAATCACAACTTTGTATGATTATACTCCATTTTCTTAATTCTATTAAAGATGAAAATCAAGCGCTTAATTCCATCCACTTCCAAACTATTTTTCATAAATAATATAAGTGACTACCGATTAATAGCCAGCATTTTAATTATCTGGTTAGGATGCTTTATCTCTCACGCTTCTGCCCAAAAAATTCAACCCACCTGGGAGTCCATGGCCGAGAATTACAAAGTGCCCGACTGGTTTCAGGATGGCAAAATTGGAGTCTGGATGCACTGGGGCATATCCTCAGCAGTGGATGAAAATCGGCCCCCTGATGGTTCCTGGTATGGCAGTCGAATGTATGGAAGCGGAGTACCTGCTTCTGAGGCTAGTGCAAGCGATAAGATGTCTGATGTTCTGAGTGCCTGGCACACTGAGCGCTATGGCCCTCCTTCGGAGTTTGGTTATGAGAAACTTATCCCTTTGTTTAAAGCTGAAAATTGGGATCCGGATGCATTGGTGACATTTTTCAAGGATTGCGGGGCACGTTTTATTATGCCAGTTGCAACCCATCACGATAATTTCGATATGTACGACTCATTCTTCCCTTGGAATTCAGTGAAAATGGGACCCCATCGGGATATTCTCGGAGAATGGAAAGAAGCTGCTCATAAACAGGGCCTGAAATTTGGTGTATCAACACATCTCTACTGGTCACCAAGATTTTATAAAGAAGCACGTCAATATCAAAAACCAGGTACACCTGAATGGGCGTTCTTTAACATGGATTACGATTCTAAAAATTATGACAGTCAGGACAGCTGGAACGAGCACTGGTATGCACGTTGCTGGGATATTATCGAAAAATACGATCCCGACATGTTTAACAATGATGCTCCCTATCCTGACGAAAAAAGTGGAAAAAGCCTGGGGGTTAAGTTATTTTCTGACTATCTCAACAAGAATATCGAGGAAAACGGAGGCGAGCAGACTGCAGTTCTGTCCTTCAAAAATGGAAATATAAACAAGGCTGCTTTTACTTACAACCTGGAAAGAGGTAGTGCCGGAGAAATTAAACCAGAACCATGGATGTGGGCGACCGATCTTTCGGGTAATTGGTTTTATCGAAAAGGTGCTGTCAACAGAATGAGTATTCCGGTGATGATAGGAAATGCCGTTGATGCGATCAGTAAAAATGGAATTGTAATGCTCAACGTTGCTTTGCGTGGCGATGGAACTATGCCGGAGAATCAAGCCGCATATCTTACTGCCTTTGGTGATTTTCTTAAAGTGAATGGTGAGGGGATTTATGGTAGCAGACCCTGGAAGATTTTTGGCGAAGGCCCGTTGGAGATGAAAGACGGTCGTCAGGGAGAAAATCTTAAGGACTTCTCTCAAAATGATATTCGATTTACATCGAAAGGGGATGCCCTGTTTGCTTTTGTATTGGCTCCACCTACCCGGGATATTACTATTAAAACTTTAAATACAGGTGGAATTCTGGATAAGAAAATAAAAGACATCAGCATGCTGGGAAGCAGTGAACGAATTAAATGGAAGAGAACAAATGAGGAACTAATAATTAAATTGCCAAAATCGATACCTGATCAACCGGTAATTGGATTTAGAATAACAACAAAATAACAATTTATTATACAAAATAGCGCATATTAAAAGACTCTTTCAATTGTCCAAAAAGATCATATTTTAGCTAATAGCGTTACCTTTATATTTATTATGAAGAAATTTACATTAATAACCCTGCTCTTTTTTACCCTTCTAAATGGCTATGCTTTGGAAGTGGGCCCATGGAATCTGGATTCACTGTTTGAAGTACCTCAATGGGAGACTACAAATGTAGCAGCAGTAGCTGGGATGACAAGTATATTTTATAAATCCATCGTTTATAAAGGAAAACCGACTGATGTATTTGCATATTATAGTGCTCCTGCCGGTGAAATTCCAGAAGGTGGTTGGCCGGCCCTGGTGCATGTTCATGGTGGGGGAGGAACAGCGTTTCCTGAATGGGTTAAGGCTTGGAATGCACATGGCTATGCATGCATCAGCATGGACCTGGAAGGGCATTGTCCAGAAAAAGATGAATTGGGAAATATTTTACCAACGCCAAACCCGGGACCAATCAGGGTGGGTGTTTTTAATGACTGGACCTTGCCTCTTGATGAACAATGGTACTATCACGCCGTGGCGCAAATTGTGAAGGCCAATTCCCTGCTCCGCTCATTTCCCGAAGTAAATCCGGATAAAATAGGGATTAGTGGTCCCAGCTGGGGAGGGACGCTTACAAGTACCGTAATGGGAGTGGATACAAGATTCTGTTTTGCGATCCCGGTTTATGGTTCTGGTTACCTTGCCGGGTCCGATGGATACCAGGGAGAAATGCTACCCTTAGGAAGTGACAAAACAAATTTTGTAAATACCAACTACGATGGTTCTGCATTTTTTAATAATGTAAATTATCCTACCCTTTGGTTCAATGGAACCAACGACTTTCACTTTGCTCTGACATGTACACAAAGATCTGCTCTGGGAGTCCAAAGTCCCGCAACATTCAGGTATACCTTAGAAATGCCTCATGATAATTTAACAATATTAAAATATAATGAAGTGTATGCCTTTGCCGATCAGGTTACCAGTGGAGGAATCCCACTTCCTGTCATTAAAAAACCACAACGCTCAAATAATATTGTTTATGTCAATTTCACTTCTGAGAAGAGTATCAAAAGTGCAGAATTATTTTATACCCTTGATGCGGGCAACTGGACAGAAAGGCAATGGGTCAGTGCTTCAGCCAACATTACTGACACAACCATTTTTGCGCTCATACCCGATAGTTCCACAACTATATATTTTACCGTAACAGATACAAGGGGATTGATGCTAAGCTCAGAATATCTTAGTATTGAAAAACCGGCAGCTGAAACAGGTGATCCGGTTCTTGTTACCGGGATAAGTCTTTCTGAAAACAGCCTGGATCTGCCTGATGGCGCCACAAAACTATTGCTTACAAGTTTTAGTCCATATAATGCAAGCAATAAGGAGCTCAACTGGAGTAGCAGCGATTCTTTAGTTGCTACAGTTAGTTCTTATGGAGTGATTACTGCAAGAGGTACAGGTTCTGCAACTATTACCGCTACAAGTATTGATGGGGGAAAGGCAGATAGTTGTATAATCACTGTGAGTCCAGTTCAGGTTGAAGAAATTAGTCTATCCACGCGAAATGTTAGCTTAGTTGTTGGAGAAAGCAATCAACTCAGTGCAAGCTTTATACCACTCCGTGCAAGTAACAAAAATCTAAGCTGGAGTAGTAGCAATACTACTGTTGCTACCATAGATTCAAATGGAATTGTACGAGCAAAAATGGCAGGTACAGCCACTATTACCGTAACAAGTGAAGAAGGAGGATTTACAGATACCTGCGCGATTAATGTAGGCAATGTACCAACCACTGGTGTTATAGTCTTCCCGTATAGATTATCCTTGCTTGTTGGTGGTATCCAACAGCTTAGTGCAACTGTTTATCCTGAAAATGCATTTAATAAGCGTGTAAGTTGGAGCAGTAGCGATACTTCTGTTGCAACGGTGGATACAAATGGAGTGGTTAGCGCAAAAAAAGCAGGCTTGTCCAGTGTTGCAGCGATATGTGAAGATGGTGGATATTCAGACAGCAGTCCCATAACAGTAAATCATTTCCCATGTACAGGGATTAGTGTTTCTTTAGCCAGTGAATCTCTGATTGTTGGAGATACCCTTCAATTAAGTGCGACACTCAGCCCATCCGGAGCACGTTACCAAAGAATTGGCTGGAGTAGCAGCGACACCTCTGTAGCCATTGTGGATTCAAGTGGCTTGATTACAGCAACAGGATCAGGATCAGCCAGTATAACTATAAAGAGTGAAGATGGAGGATGTGTTGCCAGTTGTGAACTTTCTGTAAGCGGTGTTCATTCAGGCATCAATCAAATGCTTATCAATTCATTTACACACACATTAAGCAATTGCATAGGGGCTGAGGTTGAAATTTATAATACACTCGGTATGATACTAAGCAAGAATTTTGTTGTAGATAATGAATACAGACTTGAGATGAATGGCTTTTCCAGCGGAATTTATATTATAAGAATTACCAATAAAGAAACTTCGTTTACGCAAAAATTATATAAACAATAGTGGAAACAATTTAATTGCTGACAATATAAAATATTCAATTTGTATTGCTTTGACTGCTGATTTATGGAATTAGAGTAAAAAAAATATCCGATCATCTCTAATATAAGTTATTGGGCATACTTTTTTGATATTCATGATTTCAGCAAAGGATTGCACGAATTGAACAAATCATTCAATATATGATTTAATATAATTGTATGATTAAACTCAGTAAGAAAACAATCAATTTTCATTTTTTTTCTAAAACTTTTACATATGAAAAAACTTAGACAATTTCTTTTAACATTATTATTCTCTGGGCTTATGCTGGGAGTATATGCACAAAAACAGGACACAATTAAACACCTGATCTTCTCCGAACATCGGGGCAGTGCTCCATTTAACCTTTACCTTGAATTGGCCAACGTAGGTACGGATACAATTGACCTTTCCAAAGTAACTATTGCCAGAGTCACTAATAAGGTTTTGAGTCAGGATGCGAACGGTCAATGGAGATTAAATTCTGCTGTTGTAGCAGGTATGCAGAAGAGATTATCGGGTAAGCTTGCTCCGGGAGCTACCTGGCTTGCATGTAACGTCAGTGACAAACTTGCAACGGAAGGCTACTGGCCCGACCACCGCCTTGACATAATGGCAATGGCCGATTGGATTAATCACAGTGTCAATTCCTTTGGTTATAGTCCTGTGGTCATCCCTGAGTGGGAAATGTGGGGAAAAGACTCCACAGATGTCACAGGTGGTATGTTATGGGACTGGGGTGATCAGCCTTACGTGCTCTTTAATCATCTCGCTAACGGGGACTCCATCATGATAGACCAGGTAGTACTCTTTCTCAATGCAGCCAACACAGCGGCAGCTGGTTATCGTGATGTAGCAGGAGTTCCAGAAGCCTCTCGTTATAAAACGATGGTCAGAAAGGCAACCATCAAAACCGGAAACATGGTTTGGACAAACCAAAGTGGTGTTTCCTTGGAAGATTCAGAGTGGCTGATTCTACCCATTCAGCCTCAGAGTAGCAGGAAATCTTTTACCACAGTAAAAACGCATGGTGATTTTCATGTAAACATAAGCTCGTCTGTGGTGGATGTTGACAAACCGAATGCAAAAATGACTGTTCCATGGGGTATCTACAAAGGAGATTCCATCCTTGACTTTTTAACCATTGGACCAGGTCAGGCCTGGGAATATGTGCAGGATTCAAGTGTAATTGATTCAACACATGTAATAATTCAGGATGGTGATATTCTTAGCGTTTATGCAGCAGGAAATACACTTGAACAGGTCGATTTTGAAATGAAGGTTGCAGCGCCTTCGGCTGACCAGGCATCTGTTTATCCATTGTTGTATAAAGTAAGTGGCGGAGCCTATTGGAACAATCCTAATACACAACAATATGAATGGAATGCAAATGACCGCTGGGTACAGCCCTACTATGTTACAGGAGGGGGTCCTGTAATTGATACCATTGGAAATGTAGCCTATGCAACCAGGGTGGACACGCTCTTCAAAAACCTGGAAAAAGCACCACTTGCCAACTGGGAGATTGTATGGAAAGACGGAGTTGTCCGTGCTGACCTTCAAAATGGTGACAAGCTAAAGGTAATAGCTCAAAATGGAACAACTACCAAGGAATATTTCATTGATGTGCTGGATTATGCACCGAGCAACAATGTAGAACTTGCCGCCATCACCTGGCCCGACAAATCCGAGTTTCTTGAAGACTGGAATAATGATACGATACCTCAATTTTCAAGGAGCAAATATATATATACTGTAATGGTGCCTTATGGATCCACAAGTGTTCCTGCACTGGTCGCTCTTCCTGCAAATATCAATAGTAAGATTAGTGTAAAAAGGGCAATTTCACTTGCCGGAAGTCTTGAAGCCAGATCAACTGTATTTACAGTGACATCTGAAAGTGATACGCTTTCTCAGGACTATACTGTGATCTTTGAATTGGAAAAAGATCCTTCGAAGATACAAGTATATAATGGAACTCCGTTTTTCTCAGAATTGGCAAACCACCAGCGTTCTGCGATGTCTTATATAGAAATTGTGAATCCCGGCAATGTTGACATGGATCTGTCAGAGTACCTGATTATAAGAACTGACGCAACAAACCCCGGAGATGCTCTTGCTGAAGCTGTTCCGGCTACCCCTACTGATGCTTTATTTAAGAATAGGTACAGAAGTTATGTTCCGGGATATAAGTTTCATGACGACACCGTCAGCTGGCTGATCGAACCAGGGATTTTATCCCTTGATGGGAATGTTAATCCGGTAGTTAAACCGGGTGCCGTTTTCGTTATGTCTGTTACCTGGGCAGACAGGGAGCAATATCTAACCGATTTCCACCGCACTATTATACAAAAGAGATGGGATCAAATTAGTACAAATCCAGGAGGTTTAGCTCTTTTTGGTGTTGCAGCTACAATTACACCACCGGCGTACAATAACAGAGATGCGCTTTGGCTGTTCCATATCGATAATGATTCTGTACTGGAAGGGAAAAAACCAGTGGGGAATCCTAGCGATTACACAGTGGTTGATGTGATCGGTGATCCTCTTTCTGATAATAAATGGACCGTAGCGGGAAGACCTTTTAATAATACCCAGAGGGCGAGAATGAGAGCAAAACCAGATATTTATACTGGTGCCAGAACATTGATTGAATCATCGCAACGTTTTGGTACAAATGCTGATAGCAGCGCCTGGATCGTAGAGGAATATACTAAAGAACTCGTTGGGCAGGATAATATTCCTGACCGAATTGGCTCCCATGTTATGAATCCAGTAACAGTCTATTTATCAACAGTAACATCTTCAGTATATCTCGTCAGCGATGGCTATGGTAAAGGACAAAAAATCCAGGGAGATCTTAAATCCACAACAGTTGCGGCATTTTTTGGAAATGTGGCCAAAGGTGACACGGGACAATCT
>CAYGFI010000086.1:17817-20192 GCA_964349045.1 uncultured Chitinophaga sp. | reverse complement strand
AGTTGTCCTGTCAGGTCTCGAACCTGAACTCTTCTGATCCAGAATCAGACGTGTTGCCAATTACACCACAGGACAGTTTGTGGACGGCAAAAGTAGTAAATTTTTGAAAATTTGAAAATGTTTTGGAGGTAATTCTATTTCCTGATCAATATTACACCATCATCGGAAATTCCGGCCGGTGGTTCTCCCAAAAAAACTTTTCCGGGTCCGGTTATTTCTTCCACGCTGCCATTTTGCAGATCACCTCCTGTAAGCGGGTTAAACCATTTAACCGTAAAGACATTCGAATGGTTTTCCAGGTCAAGCTCTGAAGAACCTCCTTGCGGCAAATATATCAGGTAAACCTTGCCGGGTTTTGCAAGGCAATATTTTTGATTTGTGCTGAGAGGATTACCAATTAAAGCATCTGAATTCTGCATATCCCAGAAAGGGATGTTATTCTCACGGAAGAAGCCGAGGGCGATCCGGCACGCTTCCCAGCTCTGATCGCGGCTGCGCCAGTCTTCACAATTGAGATCGTTCTGGGGCAGAGTGTATCCGAAATAGTATTCCACTCCGGCTCCCCCGGCCATCAGGGTTCCCCATAGCGTGTATTTGCGTATATCATGAAGAGTATACGGTTCACTGTATTTCTCGGGACGGGCAGTACCGTCGAAACCTTCATACCCGGGATCGGGCGGCACACCGGTGTAATGCGGATTCTGTTCATCGTTCGCAACTACCCATAATTTTCCGGCATTTTCAGATTCATTCAACCAGTAAAGCACCCTTTGATGAACTGTTGCCCAACTGTTCTGCAGGGAGACGCCCGAAACCACCGACTGATTTCCGAGTAAGGCAGGATAAACCCGGTCCTGCCAGTCGGGATAGGAATGAATGACAATAAGATGGGGATATGGGTCCGTATCGAGGATAAATTCTGCCATTGCCTTTTGCTGTTCAGGCGTCTGCGTATTTTCTTCACCCAGGTTCCAGTTCAGGGCGAGCTCATATCCGAACCGGGCTATCATTTCCCGGAGATAAAGTTTTCTCTCCGGTCCCAGGTCGCCCCCATCGAGAGAAGCCGGTACGTCCCTGATCTCGCCTGTGAAGTTATCATCATTCTCTGTTTCCTGGAGTTTAAAATGCAGGTACAGTCCCAGTTCCTGGGCATGATCGAAAAGTATCTGCCACTGGTCAAGTTTGGAACAGTCATAATGAAATTTGTCAGATCGTGAAATAAAGGGCCATACATCATCACCATCCCCACCGGCATTGTAAGTAAGGAAGGAAATTGAGTTGCAACCCTTTCCTGACAGGTAATTTAAAGCGCCGATAATTCCTTTCCCTTTTCCATTTTGCCAGCTTCGATCTCCTAACTTCCAATCCGGAATATGAGACGTCCATGTTTTAAGGCTTGCAGTGGCAGCCTCGTCAGCGCGTGTAATTCCGGAATCTTTGTTCGAATACGTTCCGTCGAAGTCCTTATATGCCAGAAGATTTTCCGGTGAATCGGCCCCGGCTTTCAGAAAAAACTCTTTTGTGCCGGCAAACTGCAGGTACCTTTTTCCCACGTATTCAAGGCGGCCTTTTCCACGGAAATCGCGACCGGTTTTATCCGTTGGCAGAATAGTAAAACTACCTGAAGCAGATAGGATGGGCCGGGCATTTAAACCGACACTGTCGTCGATGGCAATCGCTTTTCCCATGAGAATTGAAGCTTCGTAGTTCCATCGTCCGGCTTTATCGGGTGATAAATGGGCGCGCCACTTATTCCCGGCCTGAGCCGAGGTCTCAGCGGCATTTCCATCCGCGGCAAAATAACCCGGTACGGAGTAGACTGGAGTTCCGGATTCATGAGTAAAAATCACCGTCATACGATAATCGAGGAATGGATTCGGAAAACTATCGGTTTCCTGTACCATGGGACCATCCACGGTGAGTGTAATTTTGTGCCATTGGCGAAGATCACCGGAAATGGTGGTGATTTTATTTTCCCGGTTGCAGGAAGCAAATAATGCTAAAAACAAAAAAATTAACCTGGCCATAAACTTCTGGAATTTTATTTGGGATTACAAGTTAAAAAGTATATTTTAATAATCCTTTTTACGTCTGTGCAAAAACGCAACAGAGATCTAAAAGTAACAATTTTTTAAACCATTGCCGGGAGAATTAATTACTTTAATCTTTTGTTTTAAAATTCTTTTCCCGGTACTGGTTTTTGAAACCTTATTACATATTCTTAGGGTTTATGATACTAAATAATGAGAAAGGGTCATTTAAAATACTGCAAAACATCAGGAGAAAGGTATATAGGTACGCTCCCCGGGCAGAATTATTACGAGATACCTGATCGACACCCGGGTCGTACCCCCGTCACGTCATCACGTCATCAC
>CAYGFI010000086.1:0-17717 GCA_964349045.1 uncultured Chitinophaga sp. | reverse complement strand
TCACGCCATCACGTCATCGTCACTTTCCTCCCGCCCAGCTATCCTTCAGCGCCACAGTCCTGTTAAACACCAGCTTCCCGGGCTTTGAATCGGGATCGACATTGAAGTAACCCACTCTCTGAAACTGGAAATGATCGAGGACTTTGGCAGTGATTAATCCCGGCTCGACATAACATTCTGATATTTTTAAGGAATCGGGATTCAGAAACTCCTTAAAATCTTTGTCTTTGTGACCATCGGGTTCGGGATCGATGAACAGCCGGTCGTATAGTCTTACTTCAGCTTTTAGCGCATGAGGAACCGATACCCAGTGCAGGGTCCCTTTTACCTTACGATTGGCTTCAGCGCCTCCGCTGCGGGTTTCGGGAAAATAGGTACAGTAAATTTCTTCAACAACTCCCGTTGAGGGATTCAGTTTGTAACTGTCGCACCGAACAATATAGGCTGATTTAAGCCGCACTTCTTTACCGGGAGCGAGTCTGAAAAATTTTCCCGGGGGATCGATCATAAAGTCATCCTGCTCCACGTAAATCTCCCTGCAAAAAGGGATCATACGTGTGCCTGCGCTCTCATCTTCAGGATTGTTTTGGGTTTCGAGTTGTTCGGAAATTCCTTCTTCGTAATTGGTAATGATCATTTTCAGTGGATTCAGAACCGCCATCACACGGGGAGCAATCTTGTTAAGGTCTTCACGAACACTGTGCTCAAGAAGCAACACATCGCTGACGCCATCGGTTTTGGTAACACCAATTGTATCTACAAAATTACGAATTGAAGCCGGAGTATAACCTCTGCGTCTCATCCCTGAAAGAGTTGGCATGCGGGGATCGTCCCAGCCTGAAACATATTTTCCCTGAACCAGTTCCAGAAGTTTTCTTTTGCTCATGATGGTGTAACTCAGGTTGAGTCGCGCAAACTCGATTTGTCGCGGCCTGTTTTTCCCCTCTTCATAAATCTGGTCGAGAAACCAGTTATAAAGTGGACGGTGTACTTCAAATTCCAGTGTGCAGAGGGAATGAGTTATTCCCTCTTTGTAATCCGACTGCCCGTGAGCATAATCGTACATGGGATAGATACACCAGGTATAACCTGTTCTGTGATGGGGTTTCTTAAGAATACGGTACATCAATGGATCACGGAGGTGCATATTGGGTGAAGCCATGTCTATTTTAGCGCGAAGTACTTTGGTACCTTCCTCAAAATCACCTTTTCTCATCCTTTCAAAAAGTTCGAGATTCTCCTCTACCGGGCGGTTTCTAAACGGACTCTCCTTGCCCGGAACAGTTGGTGTACCTTTCTGTCCGGCAATAAGGTCACTGTCCTGATCGTCGACATAAGCTTTTCCTGCTTTTATAATTTTTACTGCCCATTGGTATAACTGTTCAAAATAGTCTGATGCGTAATATTCACGGTCTTCCCAGTCGAACCCCAGCCATTTAATATCTTCTTTAATGGAGTTTACATACTCTACTTCTTCTTTCGTGGGATTAGTATCATCGAACCGGAGATTGGTCTTGCCACCAAAATCACGGGCGATTCCGAAGTCAATGCAGATGGCCTTGGCATGACCGATATGGAGGTAGCCGTTGGGCTCGGGCGGGAAACGGGTAAGGACTTTGGAATCGTTTTTACCTGCCTTTACATCTTCTTCAACAAGTTGGACAATAAAGTTCTGAGTTTTTTTTTCTTCCGAAGTTTCCCGGTTACTGGTATTCATAGGGTTCTTTTTTCAACCTACAAAAATAGAAGGAATTCTATAATTTTCATTACTGATTGTAAAATACAATAATTTGATTATAAAATTTAAGCGCAAAGGCGCAAGGGCGCAGGGGAAACGCAATTAATTATCAGGAATTAAAGCCGTTACGGTTATGAGTACCATCGCAAAAGGGTTTATTTTTCGATCCCCCACATCTGCATAAATATGCCGGGCTGGGAGCTTCAATATTTTTCCCATCAGCTCCTTTAATCGTAAACTTACCTGTTACCTCTAAAGGGCCGTTTTTCAAGGCTTTGAAGATGACTTTGTTTTCTGTGGATTCCATGAGATTGGTTATATTTTAGAAATTTGTTTTTATGATGGATGTGATGGTCGTGACGGTCGTGACGGTCGTGACGAACGTAACGAACGTGACAAGCTTCAAAACATCACGACCATCACGACCGTCACGCTCGTCACGACTTTTCTACCCCTGAAACCCCACCTTCCTATGCGTCCCATCGCAATAAGGCTGGGCTTTTGAGTGTCCGCACCGGCAGAAAGAGGTCATGATCATGGTTTTAAGCTCATTTCCTTCGGGCCCGATAACCCTGAATTCGCCCTCAACCAGCAAGGGTCCATTCTTCATAACGCTTATGCTGGCTCCGGTAACCTCTTCTTCTTTCTGATGAGTCAATACATCTTCCGGAGTTACTTCCACACCTGAATCTGACTCCCCCGAGAGCTCCGCAGGAGTTAAATCTTTGTTATACTTCCAGTAAATGGCCATAGTCGGACATTTGTCAACCACCTCGATGATTTTTTTTGTAGGTGCACCCTGCATATTCACCCAGGGTCGTTTACGCGGATTGAAAACCTCGATCAGTTCCCTGAAGCATGTTGTGGCATGTATGCATTTGGAGGGTTTCCAGAATACTGTTATTTCCCCGTTGGTATATTTCCTGTCGCTTGTGCTCATTTAATTTTAAGAGTGAATTATTTAAAAACATCCAATTAACAAAGATAACAAATAGAATGTTCGGCCTGCTTAAGCTTTGAAAACTCTTAACCTCAGAATTAAGATTAATTAAAGATACAGGTAAGATAAGATTCATAATTGGATGTTTTTCACCCTGTTTTCCCCGGAAATTATAATATATAATTAACACAGTCCTCAGATTCAAGTGAGATATGTAGCCTTCCTTTGTATATAATTTCAATGATTTATAATATGATTATGAGAACTTTACTAAGTATTTTATTTATCCTGGTATCTGCATCAGGATATTCAAATACAGGAATCATACAGGGTAAGGTTTCTGATGCAGTAACAGGGGAATCGCTTGTAGGTGCAACGGTTCTGATACAGGGAACCCTGACCGGTACAATTACAAACATCGACGGTGTTTTCGAATTAAAAAATGTTGCACCGGGAACCTATAATGTTGTTGTTTCTTATATTTCCTATGAAAAACAAATTCTGAAAACCGATGTTGAAAGTAGTCAGCCTGTTTTCCTGGAAGTTAAACTTGGAACTGCTTCTCTTACTGTTGATGAAGTGACTGTTACAGCGCGTAAAAGGACCAATACGGAGGCTTCCATGATTGTGAATATCAAGTCAATTGATCTGATCGCAAATGGTATTAGCGCCGACCAGATAAAGAAATCACAAGACAGCGATGCAGCGGAGGTTATAAAAAGAGTACCTGGTATAACGATAACGGATGGAAGGTTTGTAATTGTAAGGGGGCTTAGCGAGCGATATAATTCTGTTCTGCTGAATTCCTCTCCTGCACCCAGCTTTGAAGCATCGAAAAGGTCATTTTCATTCGATGCGATTCCGAGCGGGATGATTGAAAATATAATGATTTATAAGAGCCCGGCGCCGGAATTGCCGGCGGACTTTGCCGGAGCAGTTATAGATATTCTCACAAAAGAAGTTGCCGATAAGAACATGTTTAAAATTTCCTACAGTTCCGGATATGTTCAGAATACCAGCTTTATAAAGGAATTCCAGACTTATAAAGGAGGGAAATATGACCGGCTGGGTTTTGATGATGGGACGCGTGATTTTCCTCAGGAGCTTCCTTCGACCCAAAAAATGAATGAATTGTATAAATGGCCAAACCTGCCAACTTATTTATCCAGGATTGATTCTCTTCAGACCATTTCCAGAGCATTTAATAAGAATTGGAACACTCATAATATCAATCCATTCCTGGATCAGGCTGTAAATTTAATTTCCCAGAGACGATTTGTTGCCGGAAATGTTTCAATTGGCACTCTTACCAGTTTAAACTATAAGGCCACAAATAATTACCATGTTATTGAAAGGAATGAGTATGAGTCATACAATACAATAACAGATGACATCGACATGGCATATGCTTTCAAGGATAATACTTATGTTCAGGAAGCAACTGTAGGGTTAATACACAACTGGTTGTTTATTTTTGGTGACAATCAGAGAATTGGCGTAAGAAATCTCGTGAATAATATGGGTGAAAACAGAACAGTTCAACGGGAAGGGTATGCCACCAATAGTTCTCAGGACTGGCTCAGTACGAATCTGCGTTTCAACCAGAGATTTATCTATTCCGGTCAGCTTGAAGGTAATCATCATTTTAATAAAAATAAAACACGTTTTAATTGGAATACCGGACTTTCCTATACAGCAAACAATGATCCGGACAATCGCAGGTTTACATATGCCCGCAATATTTTCTCCCCCGATTCAATACCTTATTTCTTTGTAATAGATAACAAACCCAGTGTTTATAATGGTGGAAGGTTAAGCCAGAGTCTTAAAGAGACGGATAAAAATCTGAAATTTGATATTACCCATGACATTTATACCTCATTGTCGGAACACCCGGTACAGATTAAGGCCGGCATTTTTTCTGATAATAAAAGCAGGGATGTCGATACCCGTATGGTTGGAATAGTAGCTCCCAGGGGAACTAACCGGCTCGTTTTAACAGGTGGAATTAGTCAGGATATCGAAAGTCTGGTTGCAGATACAAATTTCTATTACAATCCAGGCAATATCAATATAACCGGTCTTGCTTACGCGGATGGGAGTAATCCGGTAAATACTTACCAGGCTATTGATGCACTTTTTGCCAGTTATGCAGGCTTAAAACTTCCTATTGGCGATATTATTGATATTTATGGTGGAGTAAGATTTGAAAATTACAATCGTAAGATTACTGGTTTTTATACCAGGGATATTGGTTCGAATGATGAAGTACTTAATGATTCCCTTGATATACGAAAAGACACATTAAACCTGTTTCCTTCTGTAAATGTGAAGTTTAAGTTGGGTAAAAAGCATAATATACGCGTATCCTATGGCAAAACTATTAACCGGCCTGAATTCAGAGAGAATTCTGTTAGTTTTTATGAGGACTTTGAGCTTAATTCCCTTGTCTATGGAAATTCTGATTTGGTTCCTTCAACAATTAAAAATTATGATATTCGGTATGAATGGTATCCGACTCATGGAGAGCTTTTGTCCCTGGCAGCATTCTATAAGGATTTTACCAACCCAATTGAATTATTTCAGATTCTTGCAGGAAATAAATTCGTTTACCAGCCCTATAATACTGAAAAAGCGTTTAGCCGGGGGATAGAATTCGATGCAAGAAAATCATTAATGTTTCTTGAAGATGTCCCGGTGTTAAGTGTATTGAAAAATCTGACGGTAGTATTTAATTCCTCCTTAATTAAAAGTGAAATAAACACCAATATTTCATTTTCAAGGGATTCAATCCGGATTATGCAAGGGCAGTCTCCATATATTGTAAATCTGGGTCTTTACTACAATAAGCCAGAGCAGGGATTAGTGATGAACCTGAGTTATAATCGAATCGGAAAAAGAATTGTTTTTGTTGGAACACCCTTGAATCCGCATACATGGGAACTTCCCAGAAACTCAGTTGATCTGAGTATTGAGAAAAAAATCGGAAAGCATTTCGATCTGAAACTTGGGATAAAAGATCTTACCAACAACCCGATCCATTGGGTTGAATACTTTGGTGAAAAGGATGAGATTGAAGTTACAAAACTTAGGTATATTCCTAATCGCAAAATTACCCTCGGAATAAGCTGGACGTTTTAGTCTTAATCAAAAGTTAATCATTTCTTAACTGTATCCGAAAAACACATTGTTTTTTAAAGATAAGATAATCCTGCCGAAACTTATATAGCAGAAATCAAAAGTACTTTTGCTATCATAAACCATAAAAATAAGCATTATGAAAATTATTTTATTCACTCTTACATTTAGCATTTTTGCTTTCGCACTGAACGCTCAGAATTTAAAAATAAACGATCCCTTTTTTACCCGGGTTGATTACATCGGGGCTTTTGATGGGGTAAACGATTGGACAGAAGGCTGGGCAAACTGGAACCCTGTAGATACTGAATATCCGGAAGCAACTTTTACAAAAGGCAATGGAGCATTTAGTCCGAGTCTCTCAACTAATATTACTGCGGATGAAACATGGAGTGGAGTAATAAAACTCGATGGATGGGTTTATGTTAAGTCCCCTGCAACCCTTACCATTCAGGCGGGAACCATTATCCGTGGTGAAGCAAAAAGCGCCATAATTGTTGACAGAGGCGCAAAAATAATGGCGGAAGGTACAAGTACGCAACCAATTGTTTTCACCTCTAATCAGGGAGCCGGTTTCAGAAATAACTCTGACTGGGCGGGTGTAATTATTGCCGGAAAAGGAAAAAATAACCTTAAAGCAAATTCTTCAAGCGGAACAACAGATGGGGAAGGTCTGACTGAGGGTGGTACAGGTGTTTTCCACGGTGGTAATGATAATGCAGATAATTCAGGGGTTTTAAAATATGTTCGTATTGAATTCCCCGGTTACCTTGTTTCTGAAGGGAATGAGATTAATGGTCTTAGTCTTGCCTCAGTAGGCAGTGGTACAACTATTGATTATGTTCAGGTATCATATTCAGGTGACGACGGTTTTGAATGGTGGGGTGGTGCAGTGAATGCTAAACACCTTATCTCATATAAAACCGAAGATGACGATTTTGATACCGATAATGGTTTTGTTGGAATGGTTCAGTTTGGCCTGATTGCCCGTGATTCAACCATTGTTGATACAGATGCAGCTAACGGTTTTGAGTCTGACAATGATGCAAGTGGCACAAATAATACACCTAAAACAAATCCTACCTTTAGTAATATCAGCGCTTTTGGCCCATCAAAAACAAATACTGAACCCGCTGCTCTTTTGTCGAATCATAATTCAGGTTCTGCTATGAGAATCAGGAGGGGCTCTTGCCTGCAGGTTTATAATTCGGTATTTGCCGGCTGGGGGAACGGTTTGAATCTCGAATCGGCAAACGGCTGGGCTTCTGCCCAATCTGACTCTCTTACCGTTCAGAATACAATTATTGCCGGCGTTCGCAACTCATGGATTAAAACTGCAGGTGGTCCGGCTGTTGACGATATTAAGGCCTGGTTTGATGACGCTTCAAGACACAATGATACTATTTTTGAGGCTGCCTCTCTGAAAATTAATGATCCATTCAATTATCCGGAAAGAAACTTTCAGCCTCTGGCAGGTTCACCGGTTCTGAACGGATCACTATGGTATGATGCTACAATCTCAGTTCTTAACAGACCAATAGTTTCAACTAATCTGACAAATTATCCCAACCCATTCACAGATTTAACCTATATTAGTTTTAATCTTGAAGAACAAACAATTGTTCGGGCCTCAGTGTATGATTTGAAAGGAAAACTTGTTAAGGAGTTATATAATGGTGAAAAGAACAAGGGATTTCAAACTTTGGAATTTCATGCCGGCAATCTTCCAAAGGGAATTTATATTGGAAGAATAGCAACGGATAAGCAGAACTATACTTTTAAAATGATTTTAAGATAATTTGTTCATAAAAATACTTGTTTCTCCCCTGTGAACCGATTGCTGGTTCACAGGGGATTTTTTGTTTTTAAAGGAAAATCAACTTAAAAAAAGTTAGTGTGACAGCTGATTTTTGAAAAATGAGCACCATTAAAGGGTGGTTGGGTGGGGGATGGCCAATCCCATATAGTATTTATTACCTAATACTTATTACAGCAAAGAATTGAGAACCTATTAAATAATTAGCTCTATTACAGGTAAATATATTTATTGGCTATTCTTATAATTAATACTTGCACGCTTTTTGATAAAAAAATTGGTAACTGATGATTTGAAAATCCTTTTAGTATTTTTGTGAACGCTTTTTGATCACCTGGCGTTTAAGGTGAATACTGTTATGAAAAATACATTCCTGCTTATATTGCTCCTTTTCATTTCCTTCTCAGCTTCCCCTCAATCACCTGAGGGCAGGGATACTCTTAAAGTAATGAAGGCAGTGATTATCGGTAACGATACTATTCTTGTTTCTTCCATTCCTGAGCTTAATATTTATCCCCTTGTTTTCGCAAGTCGGTGGGAGCATTGGAAATACCGTCGGCTTATCCGGAATGTGAAAGCCGCTTACCCTTATGCAAAATTAGCCGGCAATAAACTAAAGGACCTTGATTTAAGGCTTGCTTCGATGCGAAATGAACGTCAAAAAAAACAATTTATTGACCAGACGGAGGATCAGCTCAGGTCGGAATTTGAGGACCAGTTAAAACACCTTACAATTACCCAGGGTAGAATTCTCATAAAACTCGTATATAGGGAAACCGGAAATACCACCTATCAGGCGGTTCAGGATGTAAAAGGAAACTTCTCCGCAGGATTCTGGCAGGCTGTTGCACGCATTTTCGGCTCAAACCTGAAATCCGTATATAACCCTGAAACTGATGAGGAAGATAAGGTCATTGAATATATCATTCAACTCATTGAGATGGGGTTGATTTAGTTCATAAAATTCATAAAGTCTGTCACTTATAATTCTTTAACTATTGAGTTTATATTAAATAGGAATTTACCTATTTTCAAATCTTCAAATTGACCCATTTTCAAATCTTCAAATTGACCCATTTTCACATCAACTTCATCATTTCCTTTACCACCCTCTCGGTAGCTGCACCAATCTGGTCAATCCTTGCGTCCAGCATATAACAAGGACTCGTAACGGCCTTGTACTTTTTATCAACCACTATCTCACCATGACTGGTAATGATGTGTTTAGCTCCTGTAGCTTCAATAGCAGCAATGCTTGCAGGATCGTTTCCTACAGTAACTTCTACATCTCCCAATACCCTTGCAAACAGAACGGGTGAAATACACAATGCTGCAATTGGTTTACCGGCCTTCACGGTTTCGAGAATAGCTGCTTCAACGCCAGGGAGAACATTGCATTCGGGACCTTTGCTTACCCAGTCGGATAAATTCTTGGCCACCCCAAAACCACCGGGCAAAATAAGTCCGTCGAATTCCGATGCTTTGTAATGTGCTAAATCCTGAATGTTTCCCCTGGCAATTCTGGCTGCTTCGATCAGAACATTCCTGGTCTCTTTCATTTCTTTTCCGGTCAGGTGATTAATTACGTGAAGCTGATCTATGTCGGGAGCAAATATTTCATACTCTGCACCCTGCTTTGCAATGGCGTACAAGGTAAGTGTGGTTTCATGAATCTCGGCTCCATCAAATACCCCGCAGCCGGAAAGGATAACAGCAATTTTTTTTGGATTTGACATAATTGGTTATATTTAGTTTTGTTTAGGCTTAAAGATTTATGATTTATGATTTATGATTTATGATTTACGAATTATGATTTACGAATTATGAATTGTTCTAATAAACAATGTAGGAATGGTTTGCAGCCCCGTAACCCCGTGACTTCGTAACTTCGTAACTTCGTAACTTCGTAACTCCATAATAAACTTCCTCCAAGTTAAGTCATAAAAACCAAGGAGTCAAGAAAATGGATTCTGTTGAAAGACATATCGTGAAAAATATAAGAACTTTCATAGCAGTGAAAGTCATCCCGGATAAAGAAGCTGTTAATTTACTGAAAGACATTCGACATGTTTTTCGACAGGAGAACATCTTGTGGAATAAAACTGAGAATTTCCATATTACGATATTGTTTATTGGCAATACGCCCGCCGAAATGCTTATTCCGGTTAAGAAATCACTCGATATCATTGCACAGCGAACCAGTCCGTTTAATTTTTTTATCTCGGGGATTGGTGTATTCCGCACAATAAATCATCCCCGGGTATTATGGCTGGGAGTGAATAAATCAGAGTCACTGAATGTTCTTAAAGAATTGACCGACGAAACACTGTTGCCTTTTCTTAAGATGGAAGCCAGGGAAAAATTCAAACCTCACCTTACAATTGGTAGGATGAGAAGAATTAATGATCAGAAAATACTTGAGGAAATTTTAAAAAAATATAAAATGCGCAACTTTCTTAATGTGAAGGTGGATGAAATTGTTTTTTATGAAAGTATCACAACTCCTGAAGGTCCCGTTTACCGGATACTTTCAACTCATCCCCTGAAATAGCAAACTCAGACGCCACGACCACGGATAATGGTCAGAAAGGTGTAAAACAGTATTTTAAAGTCAACGAACAATGACATATTCTCGATATACAGAATATCATAGCGCAGACGTTTAATCATCTGGTCCACATTTTCCGCATATCCGTATTTTACTTGCCCCCACGAAGTAATACCCGGTTTAACTTTATGAAGATGGGTATAATGCGGAGCTTTTTTAATAATCTGATCGATATAAAACTGACGTTCGGGACGCGGACCGACAAGCGACATTTCACCCATGAGGACATTAAAAAAATTTGGAATTTCATCCAGACGGAATTTCCTCATAAAACGACCGAAATTTGTAAGCCTGTTATCCTCTTTACTCGATAATTCAGGTCCGTTTTTTTCAGCATCTGTGCGCATCGAACGGAACTTATAAATCTGGAAGGGCTTACCATAACGGCCAATCCTTTCATGGCTGTAAAACACCGGCCCTTTCGAGGACAGTTTAACACCGATAGCTAATATGATTATGAGCGGCGAAAGAAGAATCAATGAGAATACAGAAACGAAAATATCAATTAGCTGTTTCAGGTTAGCCTGCCAAACCGGCATCAGATCTTTTGAAAGCTGGATGAGAGGGGTACCAAAAAGATGGTCCATTTTCACCTTCCCGGTAAGTATATCATACATATCGGGAATAGCCTTAATAATCACATTGTATAATCCAAGCTGATTGATTATTTTGCTGATCTGATCATGCTCTGAACTGTCAAGTGCAATTATAACCTCTTCAACATCCTGCTCATCAATCAATTGCTCAATGTCTTTTAAAGATCCCAGATTAGGGATGTATTCAGAAAAATTGTATTTATCCTGGTTCCGTATACTGACAAAGCCAAGAAATTTATTCCCGGGGGAGAGTGGGGCTTCCGATAATTCACGATAAATATCAATAGCCTGTTGATTACTTCCAATGATCAGGGTATTAAAACCGATTTTCCGGGTATGAACTTTTTTTACCGTCTGGGAGGTAAGTATTAATCTTGGAATAAGAGTAAGTACAAAATGCAGGGAAAACAAGACTGAAAACAACAAATAATAATTTTTGTAGGATTGGATTTCGTCATCGAGAATTAACAGGAAGAATAGGATGATTACTCCGGAAATACTTTGCATAAAAGTTCTGAATACGTCATCTGTTCTGGAGTGTCTGAAAATATTTTTATAAAACCCGGTAAGGTAATAATAGAGGAGCCAAAACGAGGGTATTATAAACAGCCCCATGAAAAAACGATTACTGAAGGTAATAGGTATATCGTAACCAAATTTTAAAGGTTCGATATATTCTTTTCGAAAAACATAGAAAAGGGTCCAGGCAATGGATGCGCTCAGAAAATCGGAGATTAAGTACCTGAAAACCTGTCTATTGTTATTCATCTGTATATAATTTATTTTTTAATGGCCTGATAGCCTGTCCCGCCTTGGCGGGAGAACCCACATGTCATGGAATTGTATTTATAAGTGTTTGTGTTCGAAGTACATGTGGGTTTCATAAGTATTAATAGTGAAGGGTTAACGTGAAAGGTTTAGAATTATTGTTTAATTCAAACAGGAAAATATAATATTATGATCCATTACAGGAACATTTATTAAATGCAAAAAATGGTTTCGATTACTCACATTTCAGGAAATCACAACCCTAAGTTAGCAGATTTTTAAGAAAAGGATTATTGTTACAGATTACCCGGATTGCTTGTTAGGCTCACAAATGTGATAATATCACTGAAAATGTTGCCATTATAAACTTCTTACAGGGTATGGAATAAACTGATGAATGATTTTTGTAGCAGTTTTGTGAGCAATAATGCCTGACTCGAACGGATCGTTATTTAAACAGGGAGAAAAAATTCGGAGGGCAAATCCATCTAAACCTTCACTGAATAAGTTGCTTTGTCTGTCGGGTGGCTTATTGAAAATACGCGTAGTATTGGGATTTTTACTGATAACCCTGATTTCGGGGGTCAGAGGATCAATAATTACTTCGCAGTCGTTCCTGAATACTTCGATCTTTGTGTCGCTCCTCTCAAAAAAACCATTAACAGTTATATTGGCTGAAGTGCCATTTTCAAATTCCAGCCTTACGTTTGTCATATGGGGATTGGGGGAAAAATACGGAACCAGATGGGTATAAAATTTCCTGAGATTAACAGGATTAATCTTTATTACACCTGAAATTGCTTTGTATAGGGTGTCAAAAATATTGTGTCCCGGAATTATATGCAGCTTATCGATGTAACTATATACCTCTATATATTCCGGCTTCCCGCAGTATTTATGAACTAGCTCCTTCATCCACTCTTTCAAACCATCCTGATGAAGATAAAACACAACACCTGCCTCTTCAGCCAGTTTTAACAAATTTTCCAGCTGGTAAAATGAAAGAGAATAATCAGGGAAAATCAGGAGATGTCTTGAACTTTTCAGTACCAATGGAATGATTTCATTGAAATCACCGGGACTATTTGTGATGATAAGCGCTTCCGAGATGGAAATAAGTTCATCCGGTACATGAAACTTCGGAATGGATTTATGTTTTTTTACAATGGAACCTCCACTATGATAACCAGTTATGAGAAAACCGCTATGCTTCCGGAGAACATCCAAAGCATTTTCCAGAATTTCACCCGAACCAAAAACTCCCGCACGTACCATAGCAGATGAATGAATAAATACAAACATAAGCCAATTGTTAATAATCTGGAAATAAATAGAGGTCTTATTTTTCAACTAATTCTGTTGATAAAGTTAAATTTGCATTCACGAATATGAAAATTCAGGCATGGAAGATTCTTTTCGACATAAAGGATTGAGAAAAAAGTTAGTCGAACTAATCCGAAGTAAAGGAATAACAGATGAAAATGTTTTATCGGCACTGGATAAAGTTCCACGTCATTTGTTTATGGATAGTAGTTTCATAACGTTTTCATACAGTGATCAGGCTTTTCCGATTGGTGCGGGACAAACCATTTCTCAACCTTACACTGTTGCTTTTCAAACCGAACTCCTCGAAATCAGGCCTTTGGAGAAGGTTCTTGAGGTCGGAACGGGTTCGGGGTACCAAACGGCTGTGCTCCTTGAGATGGGAGCTAAGGTTTTCACTATTGAACGGCAGAGAGAACTTTTTGTAAAAGCTCAGTCGACACTGAAACTTCTGGGTTATAAAACACATTTCTTTTATGGGGATGGATATGAGGGAATTCCTTCCTATCAGCCTTATGATAAAATTCTGGTCACAGCTGCAGCGCCTGTAATTCCGCAAAAATTACTGGAACAACTTAAAATTGGAGGGAAACTGGTTATCCCGGTAGGAGGAAAAACCGGACAATCGATGGTGAAAATTATTCGGGAATCGGAAAACGACTTCATTCGAACCGAACATGGAGCCTTTGTTTTTGTGCCACTGATAAAAGGGAAGGTATAGTAAAAAAAGTATTTAACATAAGCGGAAACTTACATAACTTAGACTAATAATGATTTCAATAAAATCCTTTGTATTTAATCCTTTTCAGGTCAACGCATTTATTGTTTATGACGATACACTTGAGTGCCTGATCATCGATGCTTCCTGTTATCATGAAGATGAATATCAGAGTCTTTTTAATTTTATAGATCAGCATTTCCTGAAACCAATCGCATTATTAAATACTCATGGGCATGTTGATCATCTTACAGGTACAAAGCGTGTATGCGCAAAGTATTCCATCGGCCTGTATATGCATGAAAATGATAGGTTCCTATTAGAAAGTGCAGTTGAATATGGCAGGACATTTGGTTTTCAGGTTGAATCACCACCAGAACCAAAAGTCTGGCTTAAGGATGGAGAAAGATTTTATTTCGGGAATTCAGAAATTGCTGTCTCGCACACTCCCGGGCATTCTCCCGGATCATTAATTTATTATGCAGAGGAAGCAAAATTTCTAATAACAGGAGATGTCCTCTTCGCGGGAAGTATTGGTCGCACAGACCTTCCGGGTGGAGATTACGACCAGCTTATCAAAAGTATTCAATCAAAGATAATGGTATTACCTTCTGATACCAAGGTATTTCCCGGACACGGATCTGAAACAACTATCGGGAGTGAGATGAAAAACAATCCTTTTTTAAACAAAAGTTATTAAACATATACGCTACAATAAAGCGCTTCAACTAAGGTGTTAATTTTATGATTTTTAGAGTTTGTAAAATATAGAAATATAATTAAGAAATAATTATGGTATCAGACAAGTTTATCAATCGTCATAATGGCCCATCGAAGGAAGATATTAAAATCATGCTTGAGAAAACCGGATCGCATACTCTGGATGAGTTGATCCGGCAAACCATTCCATCTTCCATTCTGATGAAAAAACCCCTGAAGTTGCCTGAGGGTATCAGTGAATATGAATACCTAAAATATATCAGAGAAATTGGTAAGAAAAATAAGCTCTTCAGGAGTTTTATCGGGATGGGATATTACAATACCATTACACTGCCTGTTATTCAGAGAAATATCCTGGAAAACCCCGCCTGGTATACATCCTATACTCCGTATCAGGCTGAGATTTCACAGGGGAGACTTACAGCCCTTCTGAATTTTCAAACGATGGTAATGGATCTTACCGGAATGGAAATTGCAAATGCTTCACTTCTCGATGAGGCTACGGCCTCAGCAGAAGCTATGATAATGATGTATAACTGCCGTTCCCGCGAAGCCGCGAGGGAAGGTCGAAACAGGTTTTTTGTTGATCAGAATATTTTTCCCCAGACATTAGCTGTAATGGAAACCAGGGCCTTGCCTTTAGGTATTGAAATTTTTAAAGGTGATTACGCTTCCATTTCTTTTTCAAAGGAATTTTTTGGTACAATGCTCCAGTATCCTGATTCAAATGGAGAAATCAGAGATTACAGCAAGTTTGTTGATAAAGCACATTCTTTTGAAATACTAACTGGCGTTGCCGCAGATCTGATGAGCCTTGTTTTATTAACTCCCCCGGGAGAATGGGATGCTGATATTGTTGTCGGCTCAACCCAGAGGTTCGGAGTGCCTTTGGGATACGGAGGTCCGCATGCCGCATTTTTTGCATGCAAGGACAAATTCAAAAGAAATATGCCCGGAAGAATAATCGGTATTTCTGTCGATCGCCATGGAAACCCGGCTCTTCGAATGGCGCTGCAGACCAGGGAACAGCATATAAAACGTGAAAAAGCAACATCCAATATCTGCACGGCTCAGGCCCTTCTGGCCACCATGGCCGGTATGTATGCAGTTTATCATGGCCCCGATGGTCTTAAACAGATTGCATCAAACATTCACCTTATAGCAAAAGCCCTGGCGGAAAAAATTTCCGGGTTGGGGTTTAATCTGAAAAAAACAGCCTTTTTCGATACACTTAGCATTGAATTACCAGCAGATATTAATGCTTCAGATGTGAGGACTATTGCTATTGAAAAGGAAATAAATTTTCTCTATCCCGATAATCAGACTGTCAGACTGAGTGTTGATGAGACAGTTCACATTAGAGAATTAAATGAAATTATCGATGTGTTTGCCCGTGTTGTTAAACGTAAATATGAACCTGTTCAGAAATTGCCTTCTGAATATCAAATACCATTGGAATTTATTAGAAAAACAGGATTTCTTAAAGCTGAGGTTTTTCATAAATATCGTTCGGAGACTGAGTTGATGAGATATATAAAGATGCTTGAAAGAAAAGATTTTTCACTCACACATTCAATGATTTCGCTTGGATCGTGCACCATGAAACTAAATGCCGCATCAGAACTGATGGCTTTCCTTTGGCCGGAATTCTCTGCAATTCATCCCTTTGTCCCTTTTGATCAGGTTGAAGGGTACCAGCAGCTCTTCAATGAATTGGGTAATGACCTCAGGGAGATAACAGGTTTTGATGCCATTTCTTTTCAACCCAATTCAGGAGCGGCAGGTGAGTATACCGGGCTTTTGGTAATCAGAGCATATCACGAGAGCCGGGGAGAATTGCATCGTAATATTGTACTTATTCCCGCCTCGGCTCACGGCACTAATCCCGCGAGTGCAGTAATGGCCGGAATGGAAGTCGTAGTGGTTGATTGCGATGAAAAAGGTAATATTAATGTAGATTCACTTACACAATTAGCTGATCTGCACAAAGAAAAACTTGCCGGATTTATGATTACATATCCTTCTACTCATGGGGTTTTTGAGGAATCAGTGAAGAAAATGATCGAGATCATTCATCAGAAAGGGGGGCAGGTTTATATGGACGGAGCCAATATGAATGCACAGGTCGGGCTAACCAATCCGGCGATTATTGGTGCAGATGTTTGTCACTTAAATCTGCACAAAACTTTTGCTATTCCTCATGGTGGAGGTGGTCCCGGAGTTGGACCTATTGCAGTTGCCTCTCATCTGGTTGAATTCCTGCCTTCTCACCCGGTTTTAGCTACCGGAGGAATACATGGCATTCAGGCTGTTTCAGCTTCACCCTATGGAAGTGCAAGCATTCTCACAATTTCACATGCTTATATAAAAATGCTGGGCGGTGATGGTTTAACCATGGCAACCAAAGTAGCTATTCTGAATGCCAATTACCTGGCTGCATGCCTGAAAGAGAAGTTCCAGGTTCTTTACACTAATGAAAACGGAAAAGTTGCCCATGAGATGATACTTGATTGCAGAGAATTTAAAATATCAGCGGGGATTTCCGAAACTGATATCGCAAAAAGACTCATGGATTATGGATTCCATGCACCCACACTCTCATTTCCTGTTCACGGGACTTTGATGGTCGAACCTACCGAATCCGAGTCAAAAGCTGAACTCGATCGCTTTATTGAATCGATGAATTCGATACTTTCAGAAATAAATGAGGTTAAGGAAGGGAGAGCAGATAAGTTGGATAACGTACTTAAGAATGCACCGCACACGGCATTTGAGGTTAGTTCAGACAACTGGAATCACCAGTATCTCAGGCACAAAGCAGCATATCCACTGGGATGGATAAGCGAAAATAAATTCTGGCCATCTGTAGCCAGGCTGGACGATGCATTTGGCGATAGAAATCTGGTTTGTTCTTGCGCTTCTCCTGAATCATATAAAAAATGATTGTAACATTCAGTATCAGATACCGGTTGTGATAGGATACACAAACGATCAGTATGCACGGGACTGCAGAACAATCTGAAAAACTGGGTAAATATGGTCTTTATTGAATTATCCTGGATTCAGGAAAAAACTAAACGATAGCTATCAGGAATTTAAAATTGCTTCCTTCGGCGTTAACATGGAAAAGTATGTTTGGCCCAGATCAATGACTTTTAGGTTTATTATAAAATCGATTGCCTTTTTTCATACCCGGTATCCTGTTCCTTATTCCCTATCTACCAATTCCTGAATTCTTTAAATATCAGATAGTCAATGACATGACCCATTGATTGATTTTTTTTTAAAATTTTCATGTTTTTTTTCGTTTTCGACGCTGATATTATCAAAATGACGTCATTAAGTAATAGAT
>CAYGFI010000085.1:16578-20192 GCA_964349045.1 uncultured Chitinophaga sp. | reverse complement strand
ATTATACCGCCCGGATGGCGGAACCGACGAAGGAGCTCCCGCCATCCTTTATGAGAAGCAAGTTGGTTAGTTATTACGTTTTTGTTCTTTGTAAATTTATTATTTTACCGCCCGGATGGCGGAACCGACGAAGGAGCTCCCGCCATCCCTTATGAAAAGCAAATGGGTCGGCTATTGCATTTTTGTTCTTTGTATATTTATTGTTTTACCGCCCGGATGGCGGAATTGGTAGACGCGCTAGTTTCAGGGACTAGTATAAGCAATTATGTGCAGGTTCGAGTCCTG
This sequence comes from uncultured Chitinophaga sp., assembly GCA_964349045.1. Classification (GTDB taxonomy): domain Bacteria; phylum Bacteroidota; class Bacteroidia; order Bacteroidales; genus JACJXF01. The sequence goes on along the minus strand of CAYGFI010000085.1, from coordinate 19,907 downwards.
TTCCGGGCACTTTAACCACAGTTGATATGCATTCGGCTGTGGTTTTTTATCGATAGACTGAAAACTATATAAATGAATTTCGGACTCATTACAATTTTATGTTTCCGGTTCAATAATATATTTTAAGAAACTTTTCTCTGAACTTTTTATCTTTATCTTATAGATTGTCTGACTTATCTATTGTAAAGTAGTCATATTACATATATTAATGTGTTGATTGTTGATGCTGATTGTTAAAAAAATAATATTTTTATCAAATTAAATTATTAGGTTTTTAAAAAATAGCAGAATTGATTGGAAAAATTACAGAGATTGCACGAAGCGAAATAATGTTCAAAGCATATGCAACCTTTTGTAAATTAAACCGTACTATTCTCTTAATTAAGAGAAGGATTTAATTCAAAGAATAAATGAATTCAGAACAACATAAATTGTTATTCCTAAAATTACTTTTTTTAAGTTGCTTTTTACTGATTACCGGAAGCAGGCAATTCCTATTTTCGCAAGCCGTGACCATTTCATCGGCTGCACTTGAAGATATTTTTGTTTCAGGATCCCCAATTGCTTATAATTCAGAACAATTAATGGATACGCTAAAATGAAAAATATTATAAATATTTCATTTTTTACAAATAAGCATACTCAAACTTTTTTTTATGTTTTTATTTTTTTTATAGCTAGTTTTAGATTATCCTATTCTCAAAACGTTACACCGGCAGCATCGTATTGTTTTGATGATGCACCCACTAATTTTGTAATTAATAATCCGATTGGTAAAACATGGACTTGCAGTATACCTGGTGCAATTGTTAACACCGGTGGCGGTCAGGCAACATTTTCACCATCATCAGTCCCGGGCCCATATCCCAGAGTTATTACAATACTATATCAAAATCCAAATTATATTGGAGAACCAGCAGCTGCTTATAATCCTGCATTAGCGTTTAATACTTTTGTAGTAACGATTACCACTCCCCCAACAGTAACCTTTGCAGCGATAGCAGATGTTTGTGTTAACAGTACCTCCTTTGCATTAGCTCCAAGAGGTGATCCAGTTGGAGGTGTATATGCAGGAACGGGAGTTGATGCAGGGGGTAACTTCATTCCCTCGATAGCCGGCGCCGGATCACATTCTATATCTTACACTTATCCAACCACCGGTTGCCGTTCAACTGCATATCAAATAGCTACTGTAAGTGCTGTACCAGCTATTACTTTTAATCCGATCAGTAATGTCTGTATAAATACATCTCCCTTCAATCTGACCCAGGCAACCCCTGCTGGAGGAACATACTCAGGTACAGGTGTGAGTGGAGGAGTTTTCTCCCCTGCTGTTGCCGGTGTGGGGACACATACTATTACCTACACTTATACCAGTAGCGGGTGTACCGGTACAGCTACTCAACCGGTCACTGTTTCCGCATTACCGGTCGTAAGTTTTACCGGTTTAGATACTTTATACTGCGATTCAAACCCGGCCGACATCTTAACCGGGTCCGTAGCCGGGGGAGGTATCGGAACTTTTACAGGAAACGGTATCACCGACAATGGGAATGGCACCGCAATTTTTGATCCTTCAACTTCCGGTCTTGGATACCATACAATTACGTATTCATATACTAATCCAAGCGGTTGTTTCAGTTCGTACTCAAGGCTGGTAAGGGTTGGAACACTTCTTACTTTCTCCGGTCTCAACAGTTCCTTTTGCCAGAATGATCCTGACAACGGATTCAGCTATAATCCTACCGGGGGAACTTTCACTGCCGTGACCGGACTTACTGATAACCTTGATGGTACCGCTTTGTTCAGCCCTTCCGTCAGCGGACCCGGATCAAAGACTATTCGTTATACATTAGTCGATGAAAATGCCTGCGTTAATGTTCTTGACCAGAATGTCACAATCAATCCCTTGCCGGTTGTAAATTTTTCTGGATTGAACGCAACCGGGTATTGTGTCAATGGCAGTACCGCACTTCTTACCGGGAGCCGGGCTCCTTCAGGAACTTTTTCAGGAGCAGGAATTACCGATAACGGTAATGGAACCGCGACCTTCAATCCCCAGAGCCTGCCGGTTGGCGGACCTTACTCTGTAACATATAGCTATACTGATGGAGTTACCGGATGCTCAAACAGTATATCAAAAACGACAAACATCTTGCCTCTTCCTTTAGGCGTTATTTCAGGAACCCAGACTATTTGTTACGGAAGTACTGCAAACCTCGATGTCGATTTCACTGGTACAGGACCCTTCAATTTCACTTATAACAACAGCATAGGAAATATTCCCGTAACAGGAGTGGCTGATCCCTATGTATTAACAGTGTCCCCCACTGCCACCGCCACATATACGCTCGTTTCCGTAACCCAGGCAAACGGTTGCAGTAACCCGGGTTCAGGATCCGCTACGGTTACTGTTAATGCTCTTTCCACCATTGTCACTCACCCGGTTAATAAAACTGTCTGCCCGGGTGATAATGTTACTTTTTCTGTATCAGCTACGGGTACAGGCCTGACCTATCAGTGGCAGCTAAACACAGTTGCAATAGCCGGAGAAACAAATAATGTCCTTAATATCAATAACGTTGATGCTGCAGATGCTGGTAGTTACCGTTGTATTGTATCCAGTACCTGCGGAACTCCTCTTACCAGTTCGGTTGCTACCCTTACGGTCCTTACGCAGACAAGTATTACAACTCAACCCACGGATAAGACTATTTGCCAGGGAAATAATACAAATTTTTATGTGGTTTCTGCAGGTATAGGCCTTACGTACCAGTGGAAAAGAAATGGAGTGAACATAACCAATGGTGCGCCATATAGTGGGGCTACAACGGATAACCTGGTTATTACAGGCGCTGCACTCGCTAATGCAGGCGCCTTTACCTGTTTAATTTCAGGAACCTGCGGCAATGCCACTACCAATCCAGCGGTTCTGAATGTTAATGAAAATATTGTTATTACCACTCAACCTGTCAGCAAATCAGTATGTCCCGGATTAAATACTTCATTTAGTGTTGCTGTAACCGGTACCAGTCCCACCTATCAATGGCAGTTAAATAATGTCAACATTGCGGGCGCTACAAGTGCAACTTTGACGCTAACATCGGTAAGTGCAGCAAATGCAGGTAACTACAAATGTATTATAACAGGAACTTGTAATACCGTTACAAGTTCACTTGTTCAACTTGTAGTGTACACCAATGTGAGTATATCAACTCAACCTTCCGATGTTTCAATATGTGAGGGAACTGATGCAGACTTCAATGTTGGCGCTGCCGGTTCAAACCTTAGTTTCCAATGGAAAAAAGATGGAGTAAATCTCACTGATG
>CAYGFI010000085.1:0-16478 GCA_964349045.1 uncultured Chitinophaga sp. | reverse complement strand
TAATCAGGTACAACTTGTCGTATACACCGATGTGAGTATATCGGTTCAGCCTTCCGATTATGCAGCCTGTGAAGGAACAAATGCAAACTTCAATGTTGTTGCTGCCGGTTCGAACCTTACTTACCAGTGGAAAAGGAATGGGGTGGATATCAACAATATTGCACCGTACAGTGGAACCAATACCAATAACCTGGTGATTACAGGCGCTGCACTTTCTCATGCAGGCTCCTTTACCTGTTATATTTCCGGAATCTGTGGAAATGTGACTACTAACGCTGCTGATCTGACTGTTAATGAGAATACTGTAATAACCACTCAACCTGTAAACAAATCAGTTTGTCCCGGGACTAATACTTCCTTTAGTGTTGTTGTAACGGGTTCCAATCTTTTGTATCAGTGGCAGAAAAATAATGTAAACGTTCCGGGCGCTACAAATCCAACTTTGACATTATCAGCGGTAAATTCAACCCATGCGGGTACATACAAATGTATTATAACCGGAACCTGCGGAAATGTTACCAGTAATCAGGTACAACTTGTCGTATACACCGATGTGAGTATATCGGTTCAGCCTTCCGATTATGCAGCCTGTGAAGGAACAAATGCAAACTTCAATGTTGTTGCAGCCGGTTCAAACCTTAGTTTCCAATGGAAAAAAGATGGAGTAAATCTCACTGATGTTGGAGCATATAGTGGAACCAACACAGATTACCTCACAGTTACAGGCGCTGCACTTTCTCATTCCGGGATTTTTACCTGCACCGTTTCCGGAACCTGTGGAAATGTGACTACTGATGCTGCTGAGCTTACTGTTAATGAAAATACGGTTATAACCACTCAACCTGTAAACAAATCAGTTTGTCCCGGGACTAATACTTCCTTTAGTGTTGTTGTAACGGGTTCCAATCTTTTGTATCAGTGGCAGAAAAATAATGTAAACGTTCCGGGCGCTACAAATCCAACTTTGACATTATCAGCGGTAAATTCAACCCATGCGGGTACATACAAATGTATTATAACCGGAACCTGCGGAAATGTTACCAGTAATCAGGTACAACTTGTCGTATACACCGATGTGAGTATATCGGTTCAGCCTTCCAATTATTCAGCCTGTGTAGGAACAAATGCAAACTTCAATGTTGTTGCTGCCGGTTCAGGTCTTACTTACCAGTGGAAAAGGAATGGTGTGGATATCACCAATATTGCACCATACAGTGGAACCAGCACCAATAACCTGGTGATTACAGGCGCTGCACTTTCTCATGCGGGATCCTTTACCTGTTATATTTCAGGAACCTGTGGAAATGTGACTACCAATGCTACCGTTCTGACCGTTAATGAGAATATTGTTATAATCACTCAACCTGTTGGCAAATCGGTGTGTCCCGGAAATAATACTTCATTAAGTGTTGCTGTAACCGGCACCAATCCTGCATACCAATGGCAGAAAAATAATGTCAACATCCTGGGAGCAACAGATCCAAACCTGATATTCTCTTCGGTAAACGCGGCAGATAATGGTAACTACAAATGTATTATAACCGGAACCTGCGGAACTGTTACCAGTAATCTTGTTCAACTTGTTGTGTACACCGATGTGAGTATATCCCTTCAGCCTTCCAGTTATTCAACCTGTGAGGGAACAACGGCTAATTTTAATGTTACTGCTGCCGGTTCAGGCCTGAATTACCAATGGCAACGGAATGATGTTGATCTTGTTAACGGAGCTAACATTTCAGGAGATACTTTAGCAAATCTAACATTAACTAATCTTACTACTGCTTCTTCCGGAGGATATTCCTGTGTGGTTACCGGAAGTTGTGGAACCGTAAAATCCACCACGGCTCAACTCATGGTTGATGCAAGTATTGCCATAACTTCAAATCCGCCTAATGATACAGCCTGCCTGGGAGATAACGTGGTATTTACAACGGTTGCAACCGGATCAAACCTTACCTACCAGTGGTTTAAAAACGGATCAAGTCTCCCGGGTCAAAATAATAACAGCTTAGTTATTAATTCTGCCGGCGCTTCTGATGTTGGTTCTTACTATTGTACAATATCCAATGCCTGTACCCCAAAAACGACCAGTATTGCCAGTTTCTCATTATTTAATCAGACATCCATATTAACCCAACCGGCCAATTTTACTGCCTGCGCGGGGGCAAATGCAAGCTTTTCCACGACCACTACCGGATCAAACCGTACTTACCAGTGGACATTCAACGGTGCTGCCATTACAAATGTTGGAAAGTACACCGGAACATCTACCGCTAATTTGAATATTAGCAATATGGATGCATCTTATGCCGGTATTTATCTTTGCCAGGTAAGCGGAAGTTGCGGAAATCTGAATACCGATCCGGCACTTCTCACAGTCAATGCGAATATTGCGATATCAGCACAGCCCACAAATAAAACTGCCTGTCCCGGGACGAATGTCAATTTTAGTGTAACTGCAACAGGAACAAACCTTTCGTATCAGTGGCAGTTAAATGGAATTGATATCCCAGGTGCTACTAACAGTACACTTGCATTAACTGCAGTGGATGCAACTGATGCGGGATCTTACAGGTGCAAGATCACCGGAACTTGCGGGACTACATTTACCAATACTGCCACCCTGACCATACTTACTGCAATCAGTATTACAGCTGAACCTTCAAATCAACAGTTATGCGAGGTGGTGAATGACGCGAATTTTACTGTTACAGCCACTGGTTCCAGTCTGGTTTATCAATGGAAGAAAAATGGTGTAAATATGGCTGATGGAGGCAATATATTAGGGGCACTATCAGCCAATCTGACAATAAGTGCTATTACTTCCACTGATGCTGCTGTATATTCCTGTAATATAACGAACACTTGCGGAATTAGCAATACTTCACCTGCCAGTCTTACCGTGTATCCACAAACCAATATTACCACTCATCCGGTTATATTTTATGCTGTTTCAGGTGGTGATGCCAGTTTCTCAGTTACAGCTACCGGTAACAATCTTACTTATCAATGGTACAAGGATGCTGTGTTGCTCACAAACGGAGGTGTGTATTCCGGAGTAGAAACATCAATCCTAACACTTACAAACCTTACCGTCGCTAATGCCGGAGCTTATACATGTCATGTAAATGGAACCTGTGGTGAGGTAATTAGTAATCCCGGATCATTGAGCATACAATCGACGAACATTATTATTACGCAACCGGTTGGTCCACCTCAAAAATGTGTGAATGAAAGTTGGAGTTTTGCTTTAGGGACCGATGCACTTATTACAGTTACTTCCTACCAGTGGAAGAAAGATGGGATAGACCTGGTTGAAGACCCCCCCCATATAACAGGTTCAAATACTGCAACCCTAACAATAAATTCTTTAACCGTTTTAGATGCCGGCAACTATTCCTGCCTTGTAACCGAAAGTGGCGGTGGTTTACAGAATAGTCTCCCTGCTAATTTAACTGTCAGCAGTCTCACCGACGTCACTCTTCAACCTCTTGATGGAATTAAATGTGAAGGAGATGATGCATTTTTTGCCATAACAGCTACAGGTAATAACCTGACTTATAAATGGCAAAGAAATTCAGTGGATATCATTGATGGTGGAAGGATTACAGGATCAGACTCTCCAGTTCTTTCCATTATAGATTTGACGGTTCCCGATGCAGGTGTTTATAATTGTTTTGTTTCAAGTGCTTTTTGCGGGAGTGAAAACAGTGATCCAGCAAACCTGACCGTAAATCCAAATACTGCCATAACCACCCAACCTGCTTCAGCAGTAAAATGTGTCGGAACTTCTGCAACTTTAAGCGTTATAGCCACAGGAGGAAGCCTGACTTACCAGTGGATAAAGGACGGGGTTAATGTAGTCAACGGGGGCACAATTTCCGGAGCAACCTCAAAAGATCTCACCATTTCAAGTGTTGTTGTTGCAAACCAGGGTGCATATTCCTGCCTGGTTACAGGTGCATGCGGATCCGAGAACTCTCTGGTGGCAGATCTTACAGTAAATCCTACAACCACTGTTACCCTTCATCCGGTAGGCCTGGTTAAATGTGAAGAAGAGGATGCCGTATTTTTCATTACAGCAGCTGGCAGCAGCCTGGTATACCAGTGGAGAAAGAACGGAACAGCCCTGGTGGATGACGGAACCCATATAACCGGAGCCACTACAGCCAACCTGGTGATCTCCGGCCTGCTTCCTTCAGACGGGGGTAATTTCCAGTGCTTTGTATCAGGAACCTGCGGTACCTTCCTGAGCAATACAGCAAACCTTGTGGTTAATCCGAAAACCCTGATCGTAACCCAGCCTGTAGATGCTACCAAATGTCTTGGTGAAACAGTTAGTTTTTCAATCACGGCAACAGGTACCGGAGTCACTTACCAGTGGAAAAGGAATGGGGTGAACCTTTCCGATGCAGGAGTATACAGCGGTAGCAGTACAAATAAACTTACAATAACCGGCACTGCACTTACACATTCGGGTGTATATACCTGCCAGGTTACCGGCACTTGCGGAAACCTGACTTCTGATCCCGCTATCCTTTCTGTTAATGAAAATATTGTATTAACCACTCAGCCGGTCAGCAAATCTGTATGCCCTGGAAATAATACCTCTTTTAGTGTTGCTGTGACAGGCTCCAATCCAGCCTACAAATGGCAGCTGAATAATGTCGATATCCCAGGGGCAACAAATCCGACACTGGCATTATTAGCAATAGATGCAACAGATGCAGGAAACTATAAATGTATAATTACAGGAACATGCGGAAGTGTTACAAGCGAACTTGCTCAACTTCAAGTGTACACTGATGTGAGCCTGTCGCTTCATCCATCTGATATTTCAACCTGTGAGGGAGCCACAGCAAACTTCAATGTTGCTGCAACCGGATCCGGTTTGAATTACCGGTGGCAGTATAATGGATCAAATATTATTGACGGGGCAAATATAACAGGAGCAACATCGTCAAATCTGACTATCAATAACCTGCTCCCGGCAAATGCAGGAGAATATGCCTGTGTTGTATCAGGAAATTGCGGAACTGTTACATCCAATACAGCTCTTCTTAGTGTTGATGCAAACATTACCATTACAACGAATCCAAGTAGTTATGCAGCCTGTCGGGGAGAAAATGTAATTTTTTCTACAGTTGCAACCGGTTCTAATCTCACATACCAGTGGGTAAAAGGTATAGTTAATATACCGGGTGAGAATAATAACAACCTGGTTCTGAATGCCGTAAGCGCTGCAAATGTTGCTTCTTACTTTTGCAGGGTAACAAATGCCTGCGGACCTAAATCGACCAGTAGTGCCAGTCTCACCTTAAATGATTCTACAGTTATCATAACTCAGCCGGTCGATGTTACCAATTGTGCAGGTGCAAATGCCAGTTTTACTGTGGTCGCTACAGGATCAAACCTGAGTTACCAGTGGACATTTAACGGCCTCCCTGTTTCCGATACAGGAAGATATGCAGGTTCAAATACCAATAAACTGAGTATTAGCAGTATAGCTGCAGATTATGCAGGTATCTACCAATGCCAGGTAAACGGAAGTTGTGGAAATTTTAATACCAATGCAGCTTTCCTGACTGTTAATGAGAATATTGTTATAACCGGTCAACCGGTAAACAAATCTATTTGCCCGGGAAATAATACGTCATTTAGTGTTACTGTAACAGGCTCCAATCTCACATACCAGTGGCAGAAAAATAATGTCAACATATCGGGAGCAACCAGTCCCACTTTGATCTTATCATCAGTTGCCGCATCAGATATGGGTACCTACCAATGCATTATAAACGGTACCTGTGGAATTAAAATCAGTAATCCTGTTCAATTAACAGTTTACACAGATGTGAGTATATTATTTCAACCTTCCAATTATTCAACCTGTCAGGGAACCAATGCTACCCTCAATGTTGCTGCAAACGGTTCAGGCCTGAATTTCCAGTGGCAGTTTAATGGATCAAATGTTATTAACGGAGTAAATATATCGGGAGCGACTTCTCCTAATTTGGCAATTAATAATTTGCTTCCGGGAAATTCAGGAGGATATGCCTGTGTAGTTTCAGGAAATTGCGGAACCCTGACATCCAATACCGCACTTCTAAGTGTTGATGCAAACATTACCATTACAACGAATCCAACCAGTTATGCTGCCTGCCGGGGAGAAAATGTAATTTTTTCTACAGTTGCAACCGGTTCGAATCTTGTATACCAGTGGGTAAAAGGTATAGTTAATATACCGGGTGAGAATACTAACAACCTGGTCCTGGATTCCATAAGCACTGCTAATGTTGGTTCTTATTTTTGCAAGGTAACAAATGCCTGCGGAACGAAATCAACCAGTAGTGCCAGTCTCACCTTAAATGATTCTACAGTTATCGTAACCCAGCCGGTCGATGTTACCAATTGTGCAGGCGCAAATGCCAGTTTTACTGTGGTCGCTACAGGATCAAACCTGAGTTACCAGTGGACATTTAACGGCCTCCCTGTTTCCGATACAGGAAGATATGCAGGTTCAAATACCAATAAACTGAGTATTAGCAGTATAGCTGCAGATTATGCAGGTATCTACCAATGCCAGGTAAACGGAAGTTGTGGAAATTTTAATACCAATGCAGCTTTCCTGACTGTTAATGAGAATATTGTTATAACCGGTCAACCGGTAAACAAATCTATTTGCCCGGGAAATAATACTTCATTTAGTGTTACTGTAACAGGTTCTAACCTGACGTATAAATGGCAACGTAATGACATTGATCTTGTTAACGGAGTTAACATTTCAGGAGCAACCAGTCCCACTTTGATCTTAACATCGGTAAATTCATCACATGCAGGTACCTACCAATGCATTATAAATGGTACCTGTGGAAATAAAATCAGTAATCCTGTCCAACTTACCGTATACACCGATGTGAGTATAGTATTTCATCCTTCCAGTTATTCAACATGTCAGGGAACCAATGCAAGCTTCAATGTTGCGGCAAACGGTTCAGGCCTGAATTTCCAGTGGCAGTTTAATGGATCAAATGTTGTTAACGGAACCAATATATCGGGAGCTACCTCGCCTAACCTGACTATCAATAACCTGCTTCCGGGAAATGCAGGAGGGTATGCCTGTGTAGTTTCAGGAAATTGCGGAACCCTGACATCCAATACCGCACTTCTAAATGTTGATGCAAACATTACCATAACTTCGAATCCGGTTAGTTCTGCTGCCTGCCCGGGAGATAATGTAATTTTTTCAACAAATGCAACCGGATCTAATCTGGCATACCAGTGGGTAAAAGGAATAATAAATATTCCGGGTGAAAATATTAACAACCTGGTTCTGTCTGCTGTAGATGCTACTGATGTTGGTTCTTATTTTTGCAAGGTAACAAATGCCTGCGGAACGAAATCAACCAGTATTGCCAACCTTACTTTAAATAATCCGACAGTCATTGTAACTCAACCGGCCAATGTTACAGAATGTGCAGGAGTGAACGCCAGTTTTGCTGTATCAGCAACAGGATCAAACCTGAGTTACCAGTGGACATTCAATGGCCTCCCTGTCTCGGATACTGGAAGATATACAGGATCCGTTACCAGTACCTTGAGTATTACCAATATAGATGCTGAATATGCAGGCATATACCAATGCCAGGTAAATGGGAGTTGTGGGAATATTAATACCGAACCGGCTTTCCTCACTGTCAATGAAAATATCCTTATTACCACACAACCGACTAATAAAACTGCATGTAACGGCACTGATGTAAATTTCTCTGTTACTGCATCTGGAACCGGACTTACTTATCAATGGCAGTTAGCTGGTGTAAATATTTCCGGAGCTCAAAGTAATACCCTGTTATTATCCTCCGTGGATGCTGCTGATGCTGGATTGTACCGTTGTCTGATTACCGGAAATTGCGGAATTGTATTTTCCAATGCTGCCAATCTGAATATCCTTTCAGAAGTTTTAATATCAGGAAATCCTGTCAGTCAACAGGTGTGTGCGGGAAATAGTGTGAGTTTTTCTGTCACTGCATCAGGAACCAATTTGCTGTATCAATGGAGGAAAAACGGTGCAGATATGTCCGACGGAGGAAGAATATCGGGTACACAAACAAGCATCCTCGCGATAAACGCAGTAACTTCAGATGATATAGCTGTTTACTCCTGCTATATAACAAATAGTTGTGGCATAAATAATAGTCTGCCTGCAAGTCTTACCGTTTATCCCACAACTGTGATAATCACTCAACCAACCGCATTTCAGGCAGTTGAAAATGGTAATGCCAGTTTCTCAGTTGCAGTCACCGGTGAAAATCTTACCTATCAATGGTACAGGAATGGTGTTATGCTATCAGATGGAGGGGTGTACTCCGGAGCAACAACTTCAATACTTACTCTCACAGGTCTGAATTCAACTCATGCCGGATCATATTTTTGCATCATAATTGGTACATGTGGCTCAACAGCAAGTAATCCCGCGTCATTGGCGGTAAATTTGCTTACCCTTATTACTACTCATCCGTTTGGACCTGTTCAAAAATGTACAGGTGAAAGCGTAGGACTTAATGTAATTGCCGGAGGTACCAACCTGACCTATCAGTGGAAGAAAGATGGAATAAGCCTGGTAAATGGCCTTCGGATAAGCGGATCAACCTCTTCAAACCTTTCAATTAATAATTTAACCGTTGCGGACGCCGGCAGCTATTCATGCCTCGTTACAGGAAATGAAGGAAGCGAAAATAGTTTTCCTGCCAGTTTAACGGTCAGCAACCTTACCAACGTAACTCTTCATCCGATAGATGGTAATAAATGTGAAGGAGATGATGCTATTTTTGTCATAACTGCTTCCGGAGATAGTCTTGAATACAGATGGCAGAGAACTGGAGTGAATCTCTCTAATGGTGGAAGGATCGCTGGAGCAGACTCACCGGTTTTATACGTTTCAGATCTGGTTGTTGCAGATGGAGGTGTTTATAATTGCGTTGTTACAGGTATTTGCGGGAATGATATAAGTAATCCTGCAACTTTGATTGTAAATCAAAATACTCTTATAACCACACAACCCTCTTCTTTAGCTTTATGTACGGGAAATCCTGCTACTTTCAGTGTAACGGCAAGTGGTGGAAATCTATCCTATCAATGGAAAAAGAATGGAGTTGATCTGGTCAATGGGGGGAGTATTTCCGGCGCCACTTCGAAAAATCTTACAATCGCCAATGTTCTTGTTTCAAACCAGGGCGCTTACTCCTGCCTGGTATCAGGTTCATGCGGCTCGCAGAATTCCCTGAGCGCTACACTGACAGTGAGTGCCGCAACCATGATAACCCTTCATCCACAGGATCAGGTTAAATGTGAGGATGATGACGCGTTTTTTACGGTGGAAGCAAATGGTAGCGGCCTTATATATGAATGGCGTAAGAATGGCATTCCCCTGATTGATGACGGAAACCATATAACCAGCGCTACAACATCTATCCTTATTATCAGTGACCTGGTTCTTGCAGATGGGGATAATTATCAGTGCTATATTACAGGAACCTGTGGAGGATACCTGAGCGATGCTGCAGAACTTGTGATTAATTCAAAAGTTCAGATCTTATCGAACCCTTCCGGCGCCACCAAATGCCTTGGTGAAACAGTAAAACTTTCAGTTTTATCGCTGAGCAGTACCGATACATATCGATGGAAAAAAGATGGCTCGAATGTTACTGATGGTGGGAATTATTCCGGTTCAACTACTCCTAATCTTAATATTTCTAATATTAACGGTGCGAATGCCGGAATATATAATTGTCTGGTAACCGGTTTATGTGACAGTCAGAATAGCGGACTGGCAGCGATTACAGTACAATCAACAACTGAAATAACCCTGCATCCATTACAACAGTCGGTGGATGATGGTACACCTGTTACCTTTACAATAAATGCAACAGGTGACAACCTGGTATATCAATGGCAGAGAAACGGAGCCAACCTATCTGACGGAGCGAACATAACAGGAACAGCAAGTTCTGTTTTGTCGATCAATTCAGCAACTACATCAAATTCAGGAGCATACACATGCGTTGTTACCGGATCTTGTGGCATGGTTGTCAGCGATCCGGCTAACCTTACGGTAAATGTTGCTACGGTAATACTGACACATCCTGTCAATCAAACTATTTGTGAAGGTCTGACAGCAGTATTTAAAGTTACTGCAACAGGTGTTAACCTGAAATACCAATGGAGAAAAAATGGATCACCTGTATCAGACCTGACAGGTAAAATATCAGGATCTGCCACGCAAAACCTGACGATATCACCGGTCAGCATCACCGATGGAGGTGTTTATACCTGTGCGGTAAGCGGGGATGGGGGTTCACTGAACAGTACTGCAGCTACCCTTAATGTAAATACTTCAACAACTCTTGTATCACAGTCTCCAACAGTTCAGGTGAAATGTGCAGGTGAAAATACGTATTTTGCAGTAACGGTAACCGGGAATAACCTTAGTTATGCCTGGGAAAAGGATGGGGCCCCTCTCGCAGATGGTGTTAAAATCGACGGTTCAGATAACGATATCCTGACTATATCGGACTTATCAAGCACATCAGATAATGGAGTATATCGTTGTATGATAACAGGTACATGCGGTACAATAAGTTCAGATCCCTCATCATTATTTGTGAATGAGCTTCCGGGAGCAGCCGGTGTTATCACCGGAAGTACAACCCTTTGCCAGGGAGAAACTACAAAGGCGTATGAAGTTCCACAAATAAGTAATGCCACCACATATGAATGGTCACTGCCTTATGGGGTAAGTATCACAAGCGGCGCAGACAGTCGTCATATTGTGGTAAACTATGCTATCGATGCACTGGGTGGGATTTTTACCGTCAATGGAAGAAACAGTTGCGGTGCAGGACCCACCTCTGCCCCCTTATCTGTTACTGTCAATCCTAAACCTGTTGCCGATGCAGGCTTTGACCAGAATTTATGCAGTACATCATCAGTACTGGAAGGAAATAACACTTCAAATGGGAGCTGGTTTCTTATCAGTGGATTTGGAACTATTTCAAACACGGGATTATATAACAGCGCTATTTCCAACCTGGGAAAAGGAAATAATATCCTGATGTGGACAGTTACGGAAAATAATTGTACAACCCGGGATACTGTTGTACTCACTAATAATATTGTTACCGTAAATGCCGGTCAGGACCAGGTTCTCTGCGCAAATTCAACTATACTCGATGCAACAACCCCAACTGTAGGAACCGGCAACTGGTCCATTGTAAGTGGAGGCGCTAATTTTGTCGGGATCACTAATCCAAAATCGGGTCTGGTAAATATTGTCAGAGGAACGAATATTTTAAAATGGTCTGTTAACAATAATAGTTGCATCAGCAGCGATACGGTTTCCATTACAAATGACCTGCCCACCAATTCATTTGCAGGAACAGACACAATACTGCTCACTAACAGTTATGTTCTTGCCGGCAACACTCCAACCATCGGAACCGGTATCTGGACCCTGGTTAATGGTTCAGGGATCATCGTGGATCCATTATCTCCAACATCTTCCGTTTCAAATCTCAGTATAGGTGAAAACATTTTCAAATGGACAATTACTAATAAAACCTGTTACAATGAAGATGAAGTTATTGTAATAAACTATACCCCGACTGTTACAGATGCTGGTGTTAATCAGACACTATGCTCTGATCAAACCCAATTGATGGGTACCAAGCCTACCTACGGAATTGGCCAATGGTCTGTTATTGCAGGATCGGGAAATTTCATCGATGCCAGGAAATTTGATACGAATGTTACAAATATCGGGAAAGGACAAAATATTTACAGGTGGACAATCTATGAATATAAGACTACCTATGATTCCGTGGTCATTATAAATAACTCCCCCACTACCCCGAACGCCGGTATTGATAGGCATTTATGTTTAACCCAGACTCAACTTTCCGGAAATATTCCCATTGTCGGCTCTGCAAAATGGACAATTATTGGCGGCTCAGCTACAATCACAAATGATACACAGTACAATACTACCGTAAGCGATCTGAGCAATGGGGCTAATACATTCCGCTGGACACTAACCAACGGAACATGCATTTTATCGGATGAGGTAAATATTTTTAATGATCAGCCATCAAATGCAGATGCAGGTGTTGATCAGACTACCTGTGCAGACTCGATTACTCTTTATCCCAACTCCCCATCAGTCGGAACGGGTGAATGGAGTGTGGTTAGCGGTTCTGCCGGTTTTTTCGGTAACAAGGCAAAAAATCTTGCAATTGAAGATAATCTCCTTAAATGGACTATTTCGAATTTTGGATGTTTGTCATCCGATACTGTTAAAATTACCAGCCATAAACCAACCCAATCATCAACACCTGCTTCAAAATCCATTTGTGTTGACTCAATCCAGCTTGCTGGGAATACCCCGGTATATGGAACCGGTTTATGGACCATTCTTAATGGGAGCGCGGTTTTAGATAACCCGGCAAATCCAAAAACGTTTGCAAAAAGTCTTGCATCGGGATTAAACCGGTTCAGGTGGACCATAACGTACAAGGAATGTTCTTCTTATTCCGATGCGAATATCAGCTACGATTTTATCCAGGCGGATGCAGGACCCGGGGATGAATTGTGCAGCAATTCTGCTTCCTTAGCTGCAGGTAATCCCCAACCCGGAACCGGATTCTGGCGGGTCATTGGTGGATCCGGATCAGCAGGTTTTACCAATTCTTCCTTGCCCAATACAGTTGTAAACAAGCTTGACCTGGGGACAAATACACTCCGTTGGACTGTTACTAATGCAGGTTGTATATCATATGATGAAATTACTATTGAAAATAACAGTCCATCCACCTCCAATGCAGGCACCGATAGAACTGTTTGCGGCGAGAGTATATTTCTTAATGGAAATAGTCCCATAGTAGGAGAAGGAGTCTGGGTTGTGATAGAAGGATCAGCCAATATTCTGACCCCCGAACAGAATAATTCCGAAATTATCAACCTGAGTCTTGGAAAAAATACCCTGAGATGGATTATTGAAAATGAAGGTTGTATTTCAGCTGATGAGATGATAATTAATAATAAACAACCTACCGATATTGATGCCGGTTTGGATCAATACATTTGCGAAGATTCAACAGAATTGTTTGCATCCGAACCTGCAGATGGCGGTTACGGCCGTTGGTCGATAGCATCAGGATCTGCTACATTCAACGATAATACATCATATAACACCAGGGTCAGGAATCTCGAAAAAGGAGAAAATATTTTGGTCTGGACTGTAACTATTGCAGGATGCAGCAATTATGATACGGTTCATGTAGCAAATAATCTTCCCTCAATACCCTCTTCCGGACCTGATCAGGATATTTGCGCGTCAGAAACCTTTATGGCAGCTAATTTGCCACAGATTGGAACCGGTAAATGGGGGGTAGTAAGCGGTTCCGCCTCATTTGTGGATCCATTTGATCCGTATACAAAAGTTAGTAATGCCGGAAATGGATCAAACCAGTTACGGTGGACCATTACTAACGGTAGCTGCTACCTGTACGATGAGATGAATCTTATCAACAGTCTCCCGACACTGGCTTATGCCGGTGAAGACAGGTCAATTTGCAACAATACTGCCAGCCTTCTTGCAAATTATCCAATTATAGGAACCGGGATATGGAAAGTAGCCAGTGGATTCGGGATTATTGACAATCCGACTGAATATACAACTCAAATATCAAGTCTCGGCTTCGGACCAAATACCTTACGATGGACAACGGAAAATGGAAGATGCCGGACATCTGATGATGTGATTATTACCAACAACCTGTCGGAGGTGGATGCAGGTTTAGATAAAGTGGTCTATTTACCGGGTGTAACTCTCGTTGGAAACAAGCCGGCCAGTGGCCTGGGTGAATGGAAACAGGGGGCCGGTAATGGAAATATAGAAACTCCGGGTAACTTCGAAACAAAGGTTACCAATCTTGGACAAGGCGCTAATTCCTTCACCTGGACCATTAATAAAAACGGTTGTGAAGCTTCTGATGAAGTTACTATCACGTATTATATACTTCCTGTTGTGGAGTTCATCCCAACTCCCCAAAGCGGGTGCCCTTCCCTGCAGGTTGATTTCACTAATGCATCTATCGGGGGAAATCCGTTTACCTGGGATTTTGGCGACAGTAGTGCTTTGTCATTTGAAACCAATCCCTCGCATACCTACAATTTCCCGGGCGAATATATAGTCACCCTGACCGGAACCGGGCCTGATGGAATATTGATTAAAAAAAATACAACAATAATTGTAAGAGAGCAACCCGATGCGGAACTGGATATAACCCCGGCGGTTCTTTATATTTCAACGCCTCCAAGTGAACTTGATGAACCTCTTCACTGTTTTGCACTTACCACCGGAGTTGAGAGCGTAATATGGGATTTTGGTGATGGAACCACTACAACTGAAGTTAATCCATTGCATCGCTATCAAACAACAGGCGTATTTGACGTGACACTCACGGTTATAACAGATTATCAATGCATTGATTCAGAAACAAAATTCAATGCTGTAAGGGTGGAAAGAAAAGGGCGTATTGAATTCCCGAATGCGTTTACTCCGAATATGAATGGACCAACCGGCGGTATTGTAAACCCAAATGACTACAGCAATGACGTTTTCCATGGTTATGGCGAGGATCTTCTGGATTATCACCTTGAGATTTATAACAGGTTTGGTATTGTACTTTTTAAAAGCGATGATATTAATATCGGGTGGGATGGATATTTTAAAGGCAAACTGGTTGAAGAAGGAGTATATGTTTACAGAATTTCCGGTAAATACAATAATGGCGAGCCTTTTTCGGAAATAGGCAGCCTGATCATAATCTATAGCCAATAATGGAATCTGCAAATAAAATAATATTGAAATGCCTTATATTTACTATTGTCAATATAAGCGCTCTCATTTCTGTTCATGCCCAGGATCCTCAGTTTTCACAGTTCTATTCTTCCCCTCTGTACCTGGCCCCATCGTTTGCCGGAACATCCGGGGGGGGAAGGTTGATAATTAATTACAGGGATCAATGGCCAAGATTAACTTCTACATTTATCACTACCGCCTTGTCTGCAGATTACTACCTGGAAAAGTACAGAAGTGGAGTCGGATTACTTCTTTTACGTGATGATGCCGGCAACGGATTAATGAATCTTACCCGGCTCGGATTAAATTATTCTTTCAACTTTAATATCACCCAAAAATGGAAATTCCGTCCCGGATTACAGGCTTATTATTTCTGGGAAAGTATTGATTATTCCTTTCTGACGTTTGGGGATCAGATCCTGAGAAGTGGAAATGGAGGAAGTACCCCGGGTTCTTCAATTGAAATGGACAAGTTGCTTAATACAGAACCTGTGAGCCATATTGATTTTACAACATCCCTTCTTGCCTATTCGGATCAGTATTGGTTTGGATTCACCATGGATCATTTAATGTTTTTCAGTAATACACTTGCCAGTGGAGGCGATTATATTCCATTTCGCTATGCGGCATTTGGTGGAGGAAAATACCATATCAAAAGTAAGACCATCAGAAGAAAAGAAGAAAGCGTTACCGTGGCATTTAATTTTTTCAGTCAGAAAAATATATCATATCTTGATCTGGGTACCTATTACACTCATGAACCGCTTAATTTCGGGCTTTGGTACAGGGGGCTCCCGGTTATTCCCGGTAATCCAAATCTTGGGGCAATTACTTTGCTGCTTGGATATAAATTCGCGGCATTCCGTCTGGGCTATAGCTATGATTTCACAGTCTCAAAATTAATTACCCAAACCGGCGGGGCACACGAAGTCTCAGTTATATATTCTTTTGTTGATAAAAAACGGAAAAAGGTTAAACACAAGGCCTTACCTTGTCCGGGCATGTGATACAGAATTTAAGCGCTCCAGACTTTTGGCGCCCCAAACTTCAGGCACTTCAGGCACTCCAAACTTTAAACACTCCAGACACTGATTACTTACAAACTTTTTATGGATTAATAAATAGAATTTATATATTTGCGACACATTTTTAAAAAATATCTGCCCAGGTGGTGAAATTTGGTAGACACGCCAGCTTGAGGGGCTGGTGTTCGCAAGGACGTGCTGGTTCGAGTCCAGTCCTGGGCACATTTTTTAAATGGCTAAAGGTAGTTGATATCTTTAGCCATTTTGTTTTGGTAAGGTCTGATTTAGGTGAAGGCGTGACGGAGTGACGGCGTGACTGGCTCACCTACGCTTGCGCCTCCGCTGAAGCTTCGGCGACACGCGGAGCGCCTCCGCAGAGTAGCTTCAGCGCTCACGGAAAGCTACGGTGACTAAGAGGTTACCGATAATACCAAAAATATTCTTACATTCGCCTCATCGTCACGTCGTCACGTCGTCACGTTCGTCACGAATTCTAAGATAAAAACAAGCTTTTCAACAAAAATTTTGTTTATAAG
>CAYGFI010000084.1:0-20259 GCA_964349045.1 uncultured Chitinophaga sp. | reverse complement strand
ATGCCCTTCAGGATGGCGGAAAAAATAAGCCTATTTTCCCAAAAATGGAAAAATGGACATAGCGTTTGGGATTCCTGTTCATATCTTCCAGAAGGGCTGATAGATTTTCGCTGGCGGAGACGAGATTATTATATAGAGAATCGTTCGTTGCCAGCAAACCAATGGTTCCTTCTCCGTTGTTAATCATCTCCAGCAGAATCTGACTTTCTCTGAAGGTGGAATTGATATTGGAAATTGTTTGGGTCAGGTTGGCGTTAGCAACCGAATCGGTGATACTTTCGAAATTGGAAAAAGCAGAACTAAGTTTATCTTTATTTTCATCAAGCATCAGAGTGAATGCCTGAAGACTGCTAAAGGTTTTATCAAGTTTGCCGCCGGGAGAAAGTTGATTTGAAACAGAAACAGTTACGGATTCTAAATTAACCAGGGCAGATTGTAATTTTTGCTGAGTTGCAGGATCTAATACCTTGTTAATTGAGGTAATAAGTGTGTCGATCCCCAAAATTACATCAGTGGTGGATTCAACAAGAGGAGCGATTTGATTCTGAATTTTGGAAATCATATCAGCATCAATGTTCCCAATAAGTGTATCACCTACCTTATGGAACTCTTTTTCACCGGAAGGAACTATTCGTATCACTTTATTTCCCATTATGTCGCTGTTATAAATCTGTGCAATAGAATTCTTTGGGATATTGTATTCAGTATTTATGACAAAGGCTACGATTACCTTGTCAATACGGTCTTTTGAAAATTCAATATTATTTATCATGCCCACCTTAAAGCCGCTTAAGATAACGGATCCAGACATTTTTAGCCCTGCTACATCATCATAAACAGCATAATAAACATCTGTTCTTTTTAGCACATTTTTACCTTTGAGGAAATTTATTCCCCAAATGATAAGCGCTATTGTACCTAAAACAATTATTCCAATCTTGACTTCGGTCTTTATCTTCATGATTTCATTATTTTAATATTTGTTTTGCCTCACTAACCGGAATAATTTGTCCGCTTTTAATGGCAATAATAAAAGCATCAGGATACTTTTCTCTTACTAACTTAAGGTTTTGTAAGGCTGCATCATAACTTAAATAGTGACCTACTGCATATTTATGCCATTTCCCGGCTGTAAATGACTCAATATTAGTATAATCAGTTAGCAAAGTATCATCGAGAGGTATGAGGGTTTTGGAAGAAAATACCTGTACCTTATAATATAAGGTATGTTCTGATGATTCTGTATTTTGCACGGGTAAACTATCATTTTGCTTTTCCGGCAGTTTGTTTTCGAATTTACTGCTATTTTCGATTTCTGTCTTATATTCTCTAAATGCTCTGAAAATAGCGGATGCCAGGTAATCCTGGCCTGTTTGTGAAGAAAGGTACTTTTCCTCATCTGGATGAGAAATAAATCCTGTTTCGATCAATACACTTGGCATAGTGGTTCTCCAAAGCACCAGAAATCCCGCCTGAAATACACCCCGGTCAACCCTTCTGGCCTTCTCCTTGAATTCACTTTGAATTTTACCTGCAAATTTCAAACTCTGATTAAGGTATGTTCGCTGCATCAGGCTGAAAATAATATAAGATTCAATTGAATTGGGATCAAATCCTTCATATTTGGTAGTATAATTTTCCTCCAGGGTAATAACATTATTTTCAGTTTTCGCCACTTCAAAATTACTCTCGTTTTTATGCTCTCCCATTACAAAAGTTTCACAACCAAAAACAAATTTTTTATCACTGGAATTGGCATGAATGCTAATAAATAAATCAGCATTTGCCTTATTGGCAATATCTGCCCTGTCAAATAATGGGACAAACACATCACTTTCGCGGGTATAGATCACCATAACATCGTCGAAATTTTCCTTAATATACTTTCCGAGTTTTAGGGCGATTCCCAAAGCTATATCCTTTTCCATTGCATAAGTTCCACAGGCTCCCGGATCTTTACCTCCGTGCCCGGCATCTATTACAACAATATGCACTTTGTTTTTCAGATCGGGATTGCCGGATGCTGTAATAGGTGATAACTGAATAAAAAATCCGGTTATCAACATAAGAATGAAAGGATAAATGCGTTTAAATTGTTTACAAAACCGACATATTCTATGATTCATTCTTGCCGATTTTAATTAGTTTTGGTCTTTCATTAGTTCTAAACATTCCAGCTACAAAAATAGCATAATTAACTTGCAAAATAAACTTCATATAAACCTTATTCTTTTTTCAATCTTAAGTGTTTTTGGCGCTGCTTTGTACTCACAGGAAAACGACTCATTGTTTATCACAAAACCTGACTCCCTGAAAAGCAAAATTTTAACACCTGAGGAGTTTATTGAAATAGGGTCTGATGGACAAAATATTGTTGCGGATTCATTGAATCAATCCAAAAAATCTGCCAGTGGTGATATTTCTGCCGAAGTTATTTACAGTGCAAAAGACAGCATGATAATCGGAATGAGTAATCGAAAAGTATTCCTATATGGTGAGGCAAGTGTAAAGTATGAACAGATTGAGCTGAATGCAAATTATATTGAATTCGATATGGCCGGAAGCCAGGTATTTGCAAAAGGTACGATGAACGATACCACCAAAAAGATGGAAGGTTTGCCTGTTTTTACCGATGCGGGTCAGACTTTTAACGCCCAATCCATTAAGTACAATTTTAAAACAAAAAAGGGATATATCGAAGCGGTTAAAACAGAGCAGGAGGGAGGATACCTGCATTCTGCCCAGACAAAAAAGGACGAATTCGGGCATATTCACATGAAAAATGGAAAGTATACAACCTGTGACCTGGATCATCCACATTTTTATTTGGCTCTTACAAAAGCTAAATCTATCCCGGGGGATAAAATTATTTCCGGGCCGGCTTATATGGTGCTTGAAGATGTTCCCCTCCCTATAGGTCTTCCTTTTGGTTTCTTCCCGAATACAAAAACCAACACTTCGGGAATATTGATCCCTACTTATGGAGAGGAAAATATCAGGGGGTTTTATCTGAGCAACGGCGGGTATTATTGGGCGATCAATGATTATATGGATCTGAGAGTTACCGGAGACATTTATACCAATGGAACCTGGGGTGTCAGGGCCGGAACTCAATACAGGATCCGGTACCGGTTTAGCGGGAATTTCAATGGCAGGTATTTTAAGAATATTACAGGGGACAAAGGATTAGGTAAAGGATTTTATGAAGAAGGTTACGATTATTCTATAATGTGGTCCCACAACCAGGACCCAAAATCAAATCCCAGCCAACAGTTAAGAGCAAGTGTAAACCTATCAACCAGAGGCTTTGATAGAAGCCATAGTAAGATACTTACAAATGCACTAACAAATACCAAACAGTCGAGTATATCCTATCAAAAGAAGTGGCAGGGAACTCCCTTTAACCTTTCAGCCAGCGCCAATCATTCCCAAAACAGTAATACCGGAAATGTTGATCTAAATCTGCCAAAAGTAGCTTTTAATATGTCGACTATTTATCCTTTTAAATCCAAAACCAGTACTACCAAAAAATGGTACGAATCCATTCAGCTTAATTATTCCAGCAGCTTTGATAACCAGATCAGGACGGTCGATACCCTGCTATTTAACAGTCATGTATGGGATGAAATGAGAACCGGGTTTAAACATGATATTAATCCGGCTTATAATATAAAGCTTAAAAAGTTCAGGATGCTTACGGTAACTCCTAATTTAAGATATACCGGTGTAGGTTATACCAACTACATAAAAAAATACCGTGAACAGTTTGTGACACCCGATACTTCTTATTGGTACACTGCAACTGATACTATCAACAGGATCAGTTATGCACATGCATATTATCCCTCATTGTCAATACAGCTTGCCCCCAAGATATATGGAATGTACCAGTTTAAGCCTGGAAGCAAGCTAAATGCTATACGTCATGCAATGTCTCCAACAATTGGAATGTCGCTTGTTCCTGATATGAGAGGTAAAATCCCAAATTATTATGAGGACGTGGTAGATGAGGATGGTAAAGTACTGGAAACCTATTCGAGATTTAAAAACGGAATTTATGGTCCACCCTCTCCCAACGGAAGAACCCGTACCATGTCATTCGCCTTACGTAATACTCTGGAGGCAAAAGTAAAAGAAGTCAGTGATACTTCCGAAACCCTCAAAAAAGTAAAATTATTGGAGAGTCTCAACTTTTCAAGCAATATGAATTTTGATGACTCAATTAAATTTCAACCTGTTTCCATGAACGGAAGTACCAGGTTTTTGAAAAGCAAGGTGAATCTTTCCTTCCGGGGCAGTTTTGATCCCTATGCAATGGATTCACTAAGACGCAGAATAAATGAGCCGAATTACAAAGTGAACGGGAAATTGGCAAGGATGACGAATGCTTCCATATCTGTTGGAACAAATTTTAGTTCGAAATCGGGGAAGAAACCAGCAGTAGCCGAGGGAGAAATACCTGCCAGCGACTTTGAAGCCGGCGGAGTCAAAACATCTCCAACGATTGGCGAGAGTGAGTATGATACTTATGATGAAGATTATTATTATGGGGAATACGTCGATTTTGACATTCCCTGGAGCATCCGTGCCGATTATAGTTTAAGCTACACCAAGCCCAGAGATGAAGTAAACATAGTTCAAACACTACGTTTATCGGGGGATTTCAGTCTGACGCCAAAATGGAAAATCGGTTACAATACCGGGTATGATTTAAAGATGAAGAAAGTTACTACTTCAAATGTTAGTATTTACAGGGATCTTCACTGCTGGGAGATGCGGCTAACTGCCGTTCCTTTCGGTATCTATAAAAGTTTTAACTTCCAGATCAATATAAAGTCAGCTATTTTGCAGGATATTAAATATAATAAGAGGATTCCATGGCAGGATAATTTCAGGTAAGTTCATAAAGTTTGTAATTCTCTTAACTCATTCACCCATTTACCCAATTACCCATTCACTCATAAACCCATTCGCCCAAATAAAACCATGAAAAGAATAATAGAAACAAACAAGGCCCCAAAAGCCATCGGTCCTTATTCACAAGCAATTGAAGTAAAAGGAATGCTTTTTATTTCGGGGCAGATTCCACTGGATCCGGCAACAGGAAAACTTGTGCCAGGCGGAATTAAGGAACAAACTGAACAGGTATTTAAGAATATTGAGGCCATCCTCACCGAAGCCGGATACAGCTTCAGTGATGTGGTAAAATCGACCGTTCTGTTGGAGGAAATCACGGATTTTCAGTCGATGAATGAAGTTTACAGCCGGTTTTACACTGAAAATCAGCCTGCACGCGCCGCTTACGCGGTAAGAGATCTGCCGATGGGAGCGTCGGTTGAGATAGAGACGATTGCAGCTAAATAAAAAAAAGGGAGGCTTTCGGGCCACCCTTATTAGATTCTTAAAAGTAAATCGGTTATTCAGCTTTGATCTCAAAAGGAATCTCAACTTTTACATCCCTGTGTAGTCTTACAGTTGCCGTGTATTTTCCAACCTCTTTGATCAGATCTTCTTTGATGCTGATGTTTTTCCGGTCGATATTAAAACCTTTCTCAGTAAGAGCTTCAGCAATCTGAATGGTATTTACTGAGCCGAAGATTTTACCTTTGGTACTGGTTTTAGCTCCGATTTCGAGACTTATACCTTCGAGTTGTTTAGCAAAAACGTGTGCTTCTTCGCGTAATTTTTCTTCCTTATGAACTCTCTGGCGCATTGTTTCAGCATGCATTTTCTTTGCTGAAGGAGTAGCAGTTATAGCCATTCCCTTTGGGATCAGGTAATTCCTGGCATAGCCGTTCTTAACGTTAATGATATCGTCTTTATGTCCGATATTGGTGACGTCCTGTTTTAAAATAATTTCCATTTCTTATCCTCCGTAGTTTATTTTAACAAATCGGTAACATAGGGTAAAAGAGCAATATGTCGGGCTCTTTTAATAGCAGTTGATACTTTTCTCTGAAATTTCAGTGAAGTACCTGTTAGTCTGCGGGGGAGTATCTTACCTTGTTCGTTAAGGAATTTTTTAAGGAATTCAGGATCTTTGTAATCAACATATTTGATTTTATTTTTCCTGAACCGGCAATACTTTTTCTTTTTAATCTCAACCGTTGGTGGGGTCAGATATCTTATTTCTGATGCATTCTGTGCCATGGCTTAGTTCTCCGTTTCTTTTTTAGTTTCTTTTCTGGCTTTTTTCTTTTCGCTGTATTCTACAGCATATTTATCCATCTTCATGGTCAGGAAACGAATAATTCTTTCGTCCCTTCTGAACTGGAGCTCAAGTTTTTCAACGAGCTCGCCCGGTGCACGGTACTCAAACATATAATAAAATCCTGTGGATTTTTTCTGGATGGGGTAAGCCAGCTTTTTCAGACCCCAGTTCTCTTCCTGTACTATCTCACCTCCATTGTCGGTGATCACAGTCTTGAACTTTTCTACCGCTTCCTTCATCTGAACTTCAGACAAAACGGGAGTTGAAATGAAAACGGTTTCGTACTGATTTAACATGATCTGTTGTTTATGGTTTATAAAAAAATGTGTGCAAAAGTAGGAATATTTTACAAATAATCAAAACAATTTTAACTTCTTGTTGGATCCTTTATACACTCAATATGAAAAATTATACAAAGCATGATATTTTATTTATTTTCGATTAGAGAGTTTTATAAAGATTTGTAATTTTATTATACATATTTTTATTCCTGAAAAGCGAATTATTTTGAACCTGAATAACCAACCGAACTAATTTATTGCACATAATAATATACCTTGCTATGAAACCATTCTTTTTTTATCTCACAAACACGGTTTATTTATTAGGATTTCTTGTAATAATCCTGTTTACAGGTTGTGATGATTCCCCGGATGATGACCGTGCTTTGGGAAGGTTTTATATTGAAAACCTTACTTTGGCTAATTATCCAAAAGTTGACGGGTCTACATCGACAGAACCATTACAGATATTGATTGCTTCCAGACTGTTTAATGTGGAATGTAACTGGATTTACTCTCCAATTATGTGGTGGACGGAATACCCATACCACCTGGCACCTGCAGCAGATAAAAATCCTGAGGTTGCCAGATTTATTTTTGAGAAAATCCACCACTTTGGGACACATAGCTCCTTTGTTAACCTTATTAATAAATACACTGATTTGATCCTTGTCGCACGGACTGCATCTAAAGATGAAATACATCTGGCCGACAGTCTTGAGGTCAATTTAATAGAGACTCCCATAGCACTGGATGCTTTTATTTTTCTGGCGAATATTAATAATACTGTTAATTCATTAACCACAAAACAGATACAGGATATTTACACCGGGCAGATTACCCGCTGGAACCAGGTTGGTGGCTCAGATATCAGGATACAACCCTATATGAGGGACAGAAATAGCGGAAGCCAGGAACTAATGGAATCACTGGTTATGAAAGATCTGACAATGATAAACTTACCGGATATGATTGTAGAGGGAATGATGGGCCTGGTAAACCGGATCGAATATGACAAAAATGGCCTGGGATATTCAGTTTATTTTTACACCCAGTTTATGATACGAAGCGATAGCATAAAATTACTTGCTGTTGATGGGGTATTTCCGGAATTCACAACACTTAAAAATAATGAATATCCTTATACTACCGATGTTTATGCTGTAATTCGAAGCGATCTGGATACGACATCCACAGCATTCAAATTATATCAGTTGCTTTTAACGACCCAGGGTCAAAATGTTATAAGTGAAAGTGGTTATATTCCCTACTATTAACAGATTGATCTTTTAGGAAAAACTAAGGTCGATCTATGTCAATTATTATAATTCAATTTTCAGTAACTCATTTGTGCCGGTAAGAACGTTCCTAACTTCATAAACCAAAGGAGTCGTAAGCTTTTTACCGACAACTACCCTGGTAACTGAATTAGCAGGAAATGTAATTGATTCCGGAGCATTGGCCGGACCATTAATAAGATAGAATGGAATGTCTGAAAGGTTTGAAACTTCAAAATATATGTCTTTGTCATTCTGGTAATAGGGTTTCCCAACCGATATACATTTATAAAAAAAAGGTTTAGCATATTCCTCTTTACCTGCCAGCATATCCCTGAAATATACCAAAGTACGACCGGCAAACAAAGCCTCTTTCAGGGAATCATGACTTTTTTCCTTTGCAAAAACCAGGGTCATGGGTCTGTTCGGGTTTTCCGGTTCCCGGTAAATCTCACTTATATTGCCATGGACATCACTATTGCCCATAACCGCCAGATTATACTGTTGACAAAACGTCAAAACTTCGGGATAATACTCTGATTCGTTAAAAAATTCGATCCCATGAAGCCATCCTCTATTTATAAGTTCTTCGGTTATATCATTCATAACGGGAATACCATCAGGTTGCTGGGCCTTCCAGCCCGGATGATTCCATTGCAAAAAAGCGCCCTGGTTTATAGCTGCTTCAAAGGAATCCCAGACCGAATCTTTTGCAATAAGTGATGCATCCGTAATAAACAAAGCATTAAAATGCCCGGGAGGCATTTTTCTTGTGATCTCAGTACCATGCACAAGTATAAGATTCTTTTCACGGGCATAAACTTCACCTATTTTCCAGGCAGCATTGTAGTCAACAGGGATAAAATCCTTTTTTGGGACATACTCAATATGGTCAGTTATAGAAATGGCATCAAGACCATCACGCATCGCTTCATTAATTCTGGCTGTTGGCCATACATCACCATCTGAAAAAACAGTATGCATATGAAAATCGCACTTCAGGGTCACGAATCCTGGAAGATCCGGTAGGTTGACAATTTTCCTCTGACCAAAACCATTTACCCCTGGAAATGCCAGAAATAATAAAATAACTATAAGTTTATTCATGATACACTTTTTTAAAACACTTGATATTGGCTATCCTGAATTTAAATTTTAGCAGGTATTATTATTGCTTCACACAAAGATATTTAAAAAACGAAATAAATTCATTAATATGAAGTCAGGTATGGTTCTGAAGATTCACTTTTCTTTTTCCGGCAAATTCAAAATTATTTTCGTTTCATCCTTAAAAAAAAACATAAAATCGTATCTTTAGAATCGAAAACATTAAATTAATTATGGATAATTTTATAGTATCTGCCCGCAAATACAGACCGGAGACCTTTAAAAGCGTTGTCGGGCAGAATAGTATTACAACCACGTTAAAAAATGCTATTAAAAATAACCACCTCGGTCATGCTTATCTTTTTTGTGGCCCCAGGGGTGTTGGTAAAACAACTTGTGCCCGGATATTTGCCAAAACCATAAACTGTAAAAATCCGACTTCTGAAACCGAACCTTGCAACGAATGTGAATCCTGCCTGTCATTTAATGAAAGCCGCTCCTATAATATTCATGAACTCGATGCTGCATCAAACAATTCGGTAGAAGATATCCGTTCCCTTACCGAGCAGGTGAGAATACCTCCACAGATTGGAAAATACAGTGTTTACATCATCGATGAGGTTCATATGCTTTCCCAGAGCGCTTTTAATGCTTTTCTGAAAACCCTTGAGGAACCACCTGCTCACGCTGTTTTCATTCTTGCGACGACAGAAAAGCATAAGATTATTCCAACTATTCTTTCCCGTTGCCAGATTTTCGACTTCAACCGTATCAAAATTGATGATACGATTAAATACCTCGAACAAATAGCAAAAGCCGAAAATATAAGTTATGAGACAGAAGCTCTTCACGTTATCGCGCAAAAGTCCGACGGCGCTATGCGCGATGCTTTGTCTATTTTCGACCAGGTTGTTTCTTTTAGCGGGAGTAGTATTGTTTATCAATCAGTTATCGATAACTTAAATATTCTCGATTATGAATATTATTTCAAAATGACGGATAATCTTCTCGCTGGAGATATTACAAATTGCCTTCTCGGATTGGATGAAATTATCAGCAAAGGTTTTGATGGGCACAATTTTATTAACGGGCTGGCTAATCATCTCAGGGATCTGCTGGTATCGAAAAACCCGGAAACGATTAAACTTCTTGAAGTTTCCGAGAATCTCAGAAAACTTTATACTGAACAGTCAGTAAAATGTCCGGTGGATTTTCTCTATTCCTCCCTTGAAATATGCAACGAAACGGATAATCACTATAAAACAAGTCACAATCAGCGTTTACTGGTAGAACTTGCTCTTCTGAAAATGGCCGATACCAGCGGGTTAAAAAAAAAATCCCTGAAGTCTGATGAAGAAAACATAATCCATTCTGTTCTTCCGACCGCTGATCCCATCCCATTAGAAAAAAACCGAAAACCGGATAATGATGGTTCCGCTATAACACCGGAGATCAAAAGAGAAACTCCATCCCGTATTGTTATACCGGAATCCCCACCGGATGAAGAAATGAGTGACCGTCATGCGCATAAGAATATTGTGCCCCGGCATAATATTTCTATCCGTGATGTTCTTTCAGGTAAAACGGAAACAGATGAAGAACCCGTTAAGATCACTGATCCTGATTCAGAGACATCGACCGATGATGAACAAAATGACATCAGTGAGGAAGTTTTCGATCAGGTTCAACTGGAAGAAAAATGGAAAATTTTTGCAAATACCATTCAGGCAGACAGACCCAGGATGGCTATTGCTCTCAGGAGCAAGACACCTGTTCTGAAACCGGCATTCCTGGTGGAAGTTATGCTGGAGAATTCTACACAGAAAGAAGATTTTGCTACCAATATTAAAGCTCACCTCCAGGCTTTTCTCAGGAAAGAACTACTAAATGATTCCATAAATGTTTCCGTGTTAATTGAAGAAAATATGGATGACGGGAAAAAGAAAATGTATACGGCAGAGGAAAAATTGCAGTACCTGAGCAACAAAAATCCCATTCTGACCAAACTCAAACAACAGTTTAACATGGAGTTGGAATAGGTAGCCAGGCTGATATCAGGTAATTTGACAATTTGACAATTTGAAAATTGTTCTCCCATGTAATAAACAGTAAGGTTGCCCGGATTGCAGGTATTAATCCTGGAAGTACAATAAAATTACTACAATCCAATTTATTGGATCATATAGAAATTATTCTTCCCGCCAAATACAATGGGCTGAAGGCCCATAATAACAAAGCTCAGGGCATCGCCCTGAGCGTGTTAAATTTAACAATAATACCCTTTAAAGGGCAATATCATTCCAGCCGCAAGAGAAAAATTTATCAAACGGATTCAAATTGATTTTCACAGAACACCGGGTATTTTACTAACAAAAATGTTGGTGAAGGAACAGTGTTGCTTTGGTCCTTTAGTGATGGCAGATTCTCAACACAGGATATCCATTTACCAATTCCTTATTAAATTCAGCATATATTAAATCCACCTGAACTCTTTAATGTATATATTTGCCAAATCAATTTTCCGGTAAAAAAACAGAGCTTTATTTTGACTTAAAATTATAATTATGAGTGGACAAATAATTTCAACCCAGAATGGCAGAATGCGTATTCCTGATCAACCGATAATTCCTTTTATTGAAGGTGATGGTACGGGACCGGATATATGGGCAGCATCGGTGAGAGTATTGGATGCAGCTGTGGAAAAGGCTTATAGCGGAAAACGAAAAATAATATGGAAAGAAGTTTATGCAGGTGAAAAAGCCTTTAAATTAACGGGGAAATGGCTACCCGAAGAAACGCTTGACGCTATTCATGAGTACAAGGTGGCAATAAAAGGACCTCTCACCACGCCTGTTGGAGGCGGAATCAGGTCACTCAATGTTGCACTGCGTCAGATTCTTGATCTTTATGTTTGTCAGCGGCCGGTGCGCTGGTACGAAGGTGTGCCTTCCCCGGTAAAAGATCCCTCCACAACCGATATGGTGATTTTCAGGGAAAATACGGAAGATATTTATGCAGGGATAGAATGGATGGCAGGTACTCCGGAAGTTTCGAAAATAATAAAGTTTTTACTTAAGGAAATGAATGTTAAAAACATACGATTCCCTGAAACATCATCAATCGGTATCAAACCGGTTTCCAAAGAAGGGACTACACGATTAGTCAGAGCCGCTATCCAATTTGCTATTCGTGAAAAGAAACCTTCCGTTACCCTGGTTCATAAAGGGAATATTATGAAGTTCACAGAAGGACAGTTTAAGCAGTGGGGTTACGAACTGGCGGAAAGAGAGTTTTCGGAATATACTTTTTCCTGGATGCAGTACGATAAAATTGCTGCAAAAGATGGAAAGGACAAGGCGGAAGAAAGTATGAAAATGGCGGTGAAACAGGGCAAAATTCTTATTAAAGATGTTATTGCTGATGCCTTTCTTCAGCAAATATTAACCCGGCCGGCCGAATATTCCGTTATCGCTACTCTTAATCTGAATGGCGATTATATCAGCGACGCACTGGCAGCTATCGTAGGTGGAATAGGGATTGCGCCCGGAGCCAATATTAATTACGAGAGCGGGCATGCCATATTTGAAGCTACTCATGGAACAGCGCCCAAATATGCCAATCTGGATAAGGTTAATCCAGGCTCACTTATTTTATCGGGGGTAATGATGCTTGAATATTTTGGCTGGAAAGAGGCAGCAGATCTTATCGTTAATGGGATCCAAAAAACCATCAAATCCAAAAGAGTTACATACGACTTCGCTCGCCTGATGGATGGAGCCATTGAACTTAAATGTTCTGAATTTGGAACAGAGATCATCAGGAATATGTAGTTTTGTATAAGAATTCCTTAACGGATAAGCGTCTGGGGTGTCTAAAGTTTGGAGTACGTGTTCACATTTAGAAACTGAAAAGAATTCTTTCCACACAGTAAACAAAGAAATAGTTAATTTTGTTATTATATCATTATTTTAAAAAACTAAAAGTCATGTTATCCAGGAAAATTGAAAACATTTTAAATAAGCAGGTTGAGAAGGAGGGATACTCTTCTAATCTCTATCTTGCAATGGCATCATGGGCTGAAAACCAAGGCTATAAAGGGATTGCCGAATGGCTTTATGCCCAGTCTGCAGAAGAGCGGATGCACATGCTGAAATTTATTGCGTATATTAATGAAAGAGATGGGAAAGCAAGTATTCCTGCTTTTGAAAAACCTTCCTTTAAAATAAAAACAGTAAAGGATCTTTTTGAAGCCGTCATGAAGCATGAGAATTTCATCACGGCATCAATCAATGAGATTACTGCACTGACTATTGATGAGAAAGATTTCTCCAGTTATAATTGGATTCAATGGTTTGTGAATGAGCAGATTGAAGAAGAATCAAATGTGAAAACCATTCTTGATAAATTAAAACTGGTAGGAGAAACCAATCTATATTTATTTGACAGAGACATTATGAGTCTCAGAACTCCGGCTTTGGATGCACCGGTTGCGTAAATTTTATTACTCATATAACACCTTCTGCACATAATTAATTCCTTCCCCTGAAATCCTGAACAGGAAGATCCCTTTATATGGCAGGTTAATATTTCTTTCAAATGTACCTGAAGAATGATTATTAAAAACATGGGTTTGAATTACTTTTCCCAGGTAATCTGAAATCTGAAGTATAATCTCAGAAGGTACATTGGTTATTTGGATCTTAAGATCTCCGCCGGAGGGATTAGGGTAGATTTTTATATTTTTATCCGTTCCGGATTTCTCATGGACTTGCACCGTATTGTCAAGAACCGTAATGTAAAACTCACCTATTTCGCCACCGGCGCTGCCATCAACCTGCAAATAATAAGTATTTCCCGCCATAATATTTACTTTTTCAATAGCAGCAGCGTAATAATCTGCCTCTCCGTAAAAGTCATCATTGGCAGCAAGAATCGTGTAATTTCCGGAAATAATGTCCTCACATGATGATGCTTCGTAAAGAGCAATCTGGGTATCAAATCCCTCAGAAAGAAACGAAACAATATTACTTCCCGCTAAATACTTAAACCATACGGTTGCTTGCAATCCACCCTCCTGGTTACACCAGCTTAATTGAGTATTGCAATCCGTTGTATCAGGGAGAGGTTCAGATTTTTCTACACTGGCATAATTATTTGTAAAAGGACCGTTTCGTCCGGTTTCAAGATGGAGGGCCGAACAAACATCGTCATTTATGGGGCCTGGTATAACATTTAACTGGAAACTTTTTCTTGCTGCACAACTGCCGGCAGATCCGGTCACATAAAAAACAGTAGTGGTTGCAGCATTTACACTTACAATATTTCCGGTTAAATTACTCAGGAAAGGTGACTCATCCCAAATATAATCTGAGGCTCCTAAAGTCATGAAGGTAGCTGTTGATCCCCTGAAATACTCAAGAGTATCATATGAGACAATCTGAATTTCAGGTGTGGTGATTGCCTCCGCATAACCATTTATAATTGTTGTATAAACTTCACCCTTTGAATAAATACTAAGCCTGATAGATTTTGGACCCGGGTTGGAAAATATAACTGAAACCGGTTCGTTCTGTAATATTGTTTGTGAGGGAAGGTTATCGGAAAAACTCCAGACAAGGCTATCAAATTGCGGTGATGTTTTTGCCTGGATTACATAATTATCACCGATACAAATATATCTTGAAGGTAATAAAATCTCAGCAAACAGTGGAGAAAAGGCCGTATCGGCAAGTGGGCTGGTCCATAATCCCCGGCCGTAACTGCCCGCGATCAAGCGCTTTTGCTTGTATTGAATATCAAAATCGTTAACAATTACATTTGGAAGTCCGTTGTTATAGGGCTCCCAGGATGACATTCTGATGTTCCTGAAATATACACCCAGGTCTGTGCCTGCATAAAGTAACTGGTTTGAGTTCTTTTGGTATACCATTGTATTTACAGGCACATTGGGCAATCCATCAGAGTAATTATTCCAGGTCTGCCCGCCATTGTCACTGAAAAAGACTTTTTCGTTATCGTTATAACCGGAAAATGTTACCCATACTTTTAGGGGATCATTAGGCGAAACAGTAACTGATGTAATGGCTTTGGAAGAAAGACCTGATGTAATATCATTCCAGTTTACACCCCCGTTTTTAGTAATCCATAATTTATTGAATGTGGCAGCATAAATGAAATTTTCATCAATAGCGGAAACAGCCAGAGACTGGAATTGATCTCCGCCAGCAAGCCCATTAGATATTTTATGCCATTTTTCGCCACGGTCGTAACTTTTAAATACATCTCCATATGCCGCGAAAATATGAGCCGGGTTTACTTCGCTTATTAGAAAAGGAGTTATCCAGGCACCCCTGCCGGAATTGGGAGGAGTTATATAATCAGAAGTAACTCCCTTGTCGGTTGATTTATAAAAACTGCCATAATAGTAACTCGTGTAAACAATACTATCATTGGAAGGATCTATCCAGCACTCCATACCATCAGCTTTATTAATTTCCTCCCAGATTCCATCGATACTTCTGTAACTCCCATTATCCTGGTTCCCGGTAACAAAAAAATCTGCAGTAGTGGAAGATGCTGATAGTTTGTAAATCTGAAGGATGCTAAGGCCATTGCTGATATCTGTCCAGGTATCTCCATTGTCTTTTGAAACATAAACACCTCCATCATTGCAGGAATAAACATAATTATTCAGAGGATTAACAGCGATCATGTGCTGATCGGCATGCACATAGTCAGCATCGCCTGATCCAATCCAGTGGGTATTCAGGGTAAATTCACTTCCGCCATTAATTGATTTATAAATATTAATACCTCCGACATATAACTGACTGATTGATGTTGGAAGTACAGCCATAGCCAGGTCGTACCATCCTTGTCCGCCAACATCTTTACCAGATGGACTATATCCCAGAAGATTTTTTTTACTGCCGGCATAAACATTTGTCCACTTTGCTCCTGCATCGACAGATTTGTACAAGCCAAAAAATCCATCATTATCAGAATCGCTGCAAAGTGCATAGATATAATTGGGATTTGCAGGACTTACCGCGAGTTCAATCCGGTTAACCTTTCCGGATGTTGAAAGTCCATTGTTGGTTTCGTTAAAAGTTAATCCCCCGTCGGTCGACCTGTATATTTTCGCATTTCCGTTTGCGGAATAACTAGTAGCATAAACGATGGATGGATCTCCGGGCTTAAATTCAATATCTTTAAAATTTCCTGTTTTAACCAGTGAAAAGGAAGCAAAACCATCCGCAGTCCGGTAGATTCCAATGTTGGAAGTAGCAAGCAGTATGTCAGGATTATTTGGATTAATAATAATTCTTCGGTTATATACCATTGCCGATTGATCCAGTGTAACTTTTGTTGAATTCCAGGTTTCACCTCCGTCAATCGATTTTAAAATACCAACACTATATGTATCACCGGCATCTCCATCTCCGGTAGCAATATAAATTATATCCGGTTCTGAAGGATTAACAGCAATATCAGAAACCCCGATACTCAATAGTTTATCGGTTGAAGTGGTCCAGCTCAGACCGCCATTTGACGTTTTCCATAAGCCGCCCGAGGGCGAACCCGCATAAAAGATATCCTGGTTGGTAGGGTGGAAGGCAATGCAGTTAATTCTGCCCATACCGGCTTTTCCTTTCCCTGATGGTTTCTCAGGAATCATGACCGGCCCTGACATTGTCCATGAAGAACTGTTCGACTGAGGAGCATTCAGGTTCTGCTCCCAGGGTAGCCATAAATCCGGAAGCATAAGACTGCCTTCAGGGTAAATCCGCGCTTCCATAAAGTTCTCCCACCTTTTGAATTGCTTCCAGCCTTTACCTTTCTCAATAGGTCTGTCCGACCAATACGAATTAAAGGCATTCTGAATATCATAGAAGTCAGCCACTTCTCCGGATGTTTTTCTTTCTTCGTCAATACCCTTTAACCATGCCTGTGAAAGCACATTTTGAGTGGTACCAAAAGATAGTAATACAATTAATATTAACCAGAAACATTTCATCCCTGAAAATAAAGATTTTAGAAATAACAATCAAAAGGGCGATTTTGTTACGATAAAGTTCAAAAAGTTTGTAAAGTTCATAAAGTTTATAAAAGCATTAAAAAGTCTGCTTTTTCAGACTCCCTACTCCCGTCTTCCGGCTCCCGTCTTCCATCTTCCGACTCCCGTCTTCCGTCTTCCGACTTCCGGCTCCCGTCTTCCATCTTCCGACTCCCGTCTTCCATCTTCCGTCTTCCATCTTCCGACTCCCGTCTTCCATCTTCCGTCTTCCGACTTCCGGCTCCCGTCTTCCATCTTCCGACTCCCGTCTTCCATCTTCCGACTTCCGACTCCCGTCTTCCATCTTCCGACTCCCGACTAAATCTACCTTATCAAAAAGTTCTTATGCAGGACTTCCTTTCCTGAAGTGAGTTCAAAAATATAAACCCCGGGGGTGATTTTACCCAGATTAATTTCCCTGTCAAGGGTTTCAGGAACATTATTCATATGATTCTGATAAACTTCCTGTCCCTTGGTATTCATTACACGGATTCTCAGATTTTCATTTGTGCCGGAATTATACACGAAACGGAAGGTACCGTAATTAGGGTTTGGGTAAATATTCAGTTTATCTGCTATTTTAAAGTTTTCGACAGAAACCGGCGATTCCCAATAGATCATGCGGAAAACACCTTCATCTCCCCCGGCAGAGCCATCAATCTGAATGAAATATTTCTGACCGGGAATAACACTGATCATATTCAGGGCAGCTGCAAAAAATTTTGATTCCTCAAAATAGTCATCATTTGCAGCAACCATCTTATATCCTCCAAGTAATATACTATCACAATCTTCAGCTTTATATACAGCTATTTGTGTATCCATTCCTTCTGTTGTGAATGATACTTTTCCGCTTGCGGGAGCTGTGAACCAGAACCAAACGCTGTTCTGCAATCCTCCTTCGACGCACCATTCAAGTGCAGTATTACAATCTCCTTCAGGAGGCGCAGGTTCACCGTCTTCAACGGTAGCATAAATGTTATTGAAAAGGTGATTTCCCTGTGATAGTTCTATTGCATTACAAACATCATCATTTACAGGGCCATCCACAACATTTATGGTAATACTTGTTTCACCGCTGCATGCACCCATAGTTCCGGTAACAGTATACCGGATCGTGTCTGAGGGTGAAGCTAAAACTATTGCGCCTGTAGTGGAATTGAGGCCGATATCCGGACTCCATGTATAATTATCAGCCCCGAATGCAATCAATGGTATCGATTTCCCTTTTACCAGAAGTTTTTCTGAATAGGGTAAGAAAATGTCCAAAGCTGTTACAACTTCAACATACGAATTTTTAATCAGTGTTTCGGTTCCTGCAGGACCGGTAATAGTTAAGGATATATCTTTAAGACCTGTAGTTGAGTAGTTAACAATATGCGGACCGGCAGTGCTGGCAGTTGCCGGATTTGCTCCTGTTCCGAAATTCCATTCATATGAGGTGACAGACCCGTTTGAAGCTTCTTTAAAAATAAAATCACCATTTAAACAGGTAATATATTTGTTCGAGGTAAAAAAAGCATTCAGGTTGGTACTACGATCGGCATAGACCCTTATGGACAAGTCGGCTTCATAATCCTCCACATCACTACCTAATGGTAACCACTCTTCTTCGTCGGAGCTGATCCAGAACCTTCCTGAAGTTTCAAGAATGGGCATAGCATAAATTTCGCCCTGGTAGCTTATTTCAGCTTCAACCGGTATCGGGTAATTATATCCGGGAGTGTAATATTTTACCTTAACATAATAATCACCCTTTACAATGGCAGGAATATCAAAAGTATAGTAGCCCGGGAACTTGCAAAAATTATTTAACGAGGAGGCAATTAGTCCTCCAGGTATGGAATCGCCAGTAAACTCACTGAAAATTTCAATATCAACAAAACTTCCCGATGCATTTACAAAAGTTCCGATTTTATTTATAAATATTTGTTGTGGAGCTTCGAACCTGCTGATTGCACTTGCTGAATCAGACCTGAATCCAAATGATTGGGTCGCTCCCAACCAGTCGTACATTAACATGGTATCAATTTCCGAAATTTCAACTCTCTCAGGATAATAGGAACATGAGGATAAAAATTTTGTATCTTCATATGAAATATAGAAATATCCATTATCACCCCAGAAAGATCCCCAGCTGTTTTTAACAATCCATGCACCTTTATTGGCTGGTTTGGATGATTTTCCTGTCACTGTCAGACCATCATCCCATCCAACAACAAGAACCCCGTGATCAACAGGAGAAGTTCCATTGTAGAAATAGGTGTTATCACTTGTATTGAAATATCTGCTTAGTTCGCCTACATAAACCGATGCGGTTACAGCCCCATAATCCATTATCGCTTTTTTAATAATGTTGATATCTTTCGGAAGCCATATTGTGTTCGGTGAAAAGGCCGGTTTAACAAGCCCGCTGGTTTTGCACGTTGCAGTAACAACCGGATTATAAGGGTGACTGGTCTCAGTCACTGGTCCGGATAACCTGCTGAGATATGCAGCGGCAATATAATCGGAACCTCCATCGTTTATTCCGGCTTGAAAACCATGGCAGGTAGCCATATTCTGTTCGGAAAGATTAAGCGTCTGGTCTCCAAAGCCCAGTTTCAGCCATCGCGATTCAATTGCTCCCATTGTGGAAAATGACCAGCAGGCTCCTACAGGACCCTGGTCGCGTACCGGAGTTACCCAACCAAAATCTTTCAGATTATAATAGGAGGGTAGGGCCTGCATGCTTTTTCTGCTTTCAACCTGAACACCTTTTTCATTAAAATGAATATTCATTGGTGACGGAACATATCCGGTTCTATACCCGTCAATACTTTTCTTTTTTCCACCGGATTTTTTAAATTCAACATAGTTAACAAATTCAGGGTTCAGTGGCGAACGCTCAGGCTTTATTTGAGCGGATAAATTATACCAACCAGCAACAAATATAAAAACAACCAGTACTTTTTTCATATTTTATGTATGTTAGACTACTATCAGTATCATTTAGTAAAAATACATTTTTTAGCTAAAGTTGCCACTTTATAATTCATATGTTTTAAGAATATAGTCTGCCCCCGATTTTAACGGGGGAATCGTGATAGTCCAGATGCGTTTAATGCATGTTTTTGATTTTTAAAGTTATTCAAATACAGCATTTCATCCAACTCAATATCAGCTAATTTTAATTTTAGCCATCCGAAATCAGAAATCGTTAGTCGATATCTGGTTATCACTTTTATCCCAAAATTGTATGGTAAGCAATTCACAATAATTGGTAAACCATTAAAACCGCCTTTTTGTTTAATCTTTTTTTTAGACTTTTATAACAGCAAAACACAA
>CAYGFI010000083.1:0-20590 GCA_964349045.1 uncultured Chitinophaga sp. | reverse complement strand
ATATATTACCATGAAAATTTATATGATTGTTTTTTTATTAGGTTCTGCGCTTCTTATTTCGTGCGGGGGCGTTAATAAATCAAGAACAAAAGCATCACCTGAACCGATGTTGACTGATACTGTAACAATAATCCGGGAAACCGAACCGGTTGAAGAAGTTCCGATTGTCGAGGTAGAGGAAAAACTGGTTGAGGTCGAAAATACTCCTGTCCAACCGGATTCTTATTTTGTCATTATCGGCAGTTTCAGAAATCCCGATAACGCGAAAAATTTTCAGCAGCAAATCGCTTCAGACGGATTTACCTCTGTTCTTCTCCGGAATGAGGCCGGATTATTTCGCGTTTCCGTTAAATCAACAGACGATCTTGCTCTTGCAAGAACAGAAATTCGCAGAATAAGAATGCAATATAAAAAATATGAAGATACCTGGCTGCTGATAAGTATTAAATAAATATTCGGCTTGCATTCTTCCTTAATAACTTGTTTGTCAGAATTGACAATAGGACCGGTTGCTTTTTTACATTTCAAGTGAAAAATAGCAGAAATAAACGATGGTTTTTCAATTTAATGATCCGTTATAAATGGGCGATAGTTTTTGGAGTCGTTTTATTTCCGATCTTTATTATAAATTTGACTTAAACCTTCCAAAAATATGCCTCCAATTCAGAATCCCGAAGCTATCAATGAGTTTATTCATTCTTTTTCAGTGGTTTCATTTGGATTTGTCTTTTATTACTTTTTTACAGGCAGTCCGTCTTTCAAGCTTTGGGAAAGCCTGAAATCAGACAATACCCGGCCTGTTCTGATTCAGAGGCTCACCGGGATATTCTTCTTCGGATTTGTCCCCATCATTATGATTCTTTTCTTTCTTCGTTCAAACCTTACGAATTACGGTACCGGCATTCCGGATTATAAAACTCTGATCTGGCTTCTGCTTCTGTCTGTTGTAATAATTCCATTGAATTATTCTAAGTCAAAAAATACTGATAATCTCTCTCATTATCCACAGATCCGCAATCCGGAATGGTCATATTCTCTGCTATTATTAAGCGCTTTAAGCTGGATTGCGTATCTCTTCGCTTACGAATTTTTGTTCAGGGGATTTTTCCTTTTTACATCTGTGGCTGTTCTCGGAATTTGGCCGGCTATTATTCTGAATGCCGGTGTTTATTCGCTGGTGCACATACCCAAAGGAAGTAAGGAAACTCTGGGAGCCATACCTTTCGGAATTTTATTAGCATACCTGGTTATTGAAACCGGTTCATTCTGGATTGCCTTCTTTGCCCATGTTATCCTGGCTCTGTCAAACGAATGGTTCTCATTAGCTGCACAACCGGAAATGCATCTGAAAAAATATAAAACGTGAAAATATTTATAAGCGGAGCAACAGGTTTCATCGGTAGCAGATTGGCTATCCGGCTTGCAGATGAAGGTAACATTATTCATGCCCTGTTTCGCTCTGAAACCAAAACAGTTAACATCAAACATCCTAATATTATTCTTTTCAAGGGAGATATTCTCGACCTTCAAAGTCTTGACCTGGCGATCAGGGGTTGTGAACAGGTATACCATACCGCAGCATTCGCAAAAGTCTGGGATCCGGACCCTTTCCGTATTTATCGTCTTAACATCGAAGGCGCAATGAATGTTATCAAATCAGGTACCGGAGCAGGAGTTAAGAAATTTGTCTGCACTTCAACTGCCGGTGTATATGGGCCATCGGGAGAAAACGACTTTGTGGATGAATCATCTCCAAAACCCGACAAATATTTTATACCTTATGAATCTTCAAAAGCAATTCTTGAAGTAATCCTCCGGACTATATGTAAAACTGGCGTTTATATTGTAATTGTAAACCCCACTCGTGTTTACGGACCCGGACTCTTTAGTGAAAGCAATGGGGTTACCCGCTTGATACAAAGATATCTGGCAGGCAAATGGCGGATTATCCCCGGAAACGGAAAAAGTGTCGGAAACTATGTACATGTGGAAGATGTGGTCACCGGACATATCCTTGCCATGAATAAAGGCGTGTCGGGTGAGAATTATATTCTGAGCGGAAGCAATGTATCCTATAATAACCTTTTTTCAGAACTTGCTGCTCTTAGCAACAAAAAATACCGTATGATCCACATGCCATTATCGTGCATGCTCTTTTTATCTCATGGGATGTTGATCTTTGCTAAGATTTCAGGTAAACAACCAATGATTACACCTCCCCTGGTAAAAAGATTTACGAACTACTGGAATGTTTCTTCTTCAAAAGCATTTGATCAACTAGGATATAACCCTATGAATTTTAACCTTGGACTGAAAAATACAATAGATTGGTTAGATGAATTAAACTCCTTGCAAAAATGAACCAGGAAAATCCTTTTGCTCTTATTACCGGCGCCAGTTCAGGTATAGGTAAAGCAATAGCATGGTACTGCGGAAGTAAAAAGATGAATTTGCTGCTGGTCTCTCTTCCGGATGAAAACCTAAACAAGGTGGCCCGGGAAATTCATGAAACATATAATGTGAAAACTGATTTTCTCGAAACCGACCTGGCTCAGACAGATGGCCCTGAAAAGGTTTATAATTGGGTGAAAGAGCAGAAATATGATGTAAATATCCTGGTAAACAATGCCGGTGTTGCGGGCACTGCGGTATTTGAGAATTCCGGTCCGGATTACAGCGATGTCCGGATCATGGTTAATATCCGCGCTTTAGTCCTTCTTACTCATTACTTCCTTCCGGATCTTAAAAAACATCAAAAGGCTTATATTCTGAATGTTGGAAGTCTTTCTGCCTTTTTTGCCATTCCGTATAAAACTGTTTATAGTGCCAGTAAGGCTTTTGTTGTAAATTTCAGCAGGGCTCTACGTTATGAATTAAAAGATTCATCCGTTAGTATATCAGTAGTATGCCCTAATGGAGTTCGGACAAACGCCGGGACCCATGCCCGGATTGAGGCACATGGAACAATAGCCCGGATTACAACCATAACGGTTGAGAGGCTGGCGGCAAACGCTATTGATAATATGCTGAAAGGAAAGTTTCTTTATATCCCAATGGGAATTAATCGATTTCTGCTCTTTTTGCAAAAAATAATTCCTGTTGCACTCCAGCAAAAAATACTGACAAACGAGTTTATGAAAGAAGTTAAAGTGTCCTGATCTCTTATTTCACTCCCACTATAAACCCTAAAGGAACATGTTTCTCCCCCGGTGTAATACTGAATACAGGTACGGGGCAATTATTAAGAATTTCCTGAACATATCCACCCAAAGATTTATTGACTCCCGTAAACCGGCTTGTACCGATAATAACCAGTTCTGCATCTATAGCAGTTGCATAATTTATAGCTAAGGTTGATAGATTCTCCCCAAACAATTGCTTGACGACCAGGGGAACCTTTCGCTTCCTTACAAAATCAGCGCTTTGACTCAGGTATGCCATTAACCTGGCCATATCTTTTTTATTGGTTGTGGTTGAGATCGCTATTAAATGAATTTCTGCTCCGAATATTTCAGCAATCTCTGTTGCCCATGGAACTTTCTGCCGGGTGTCTACATTCATTTTAATCGGAACAACTATTTTCTTTATGTCAGCAGGACAATTACCTTTCCGAATGGTAATTACCGGTTTGCCTGTAGCTGATATTATTTTAAAGGCATTGCTTCCGATAAAGAAATCCTCAAAACCCGAAGCGCCATGGGTAGATGCAGCAATAATGCTATTGTTATAGGATTCGGCCTGGTTTACAATCTCTTTGTAAATTTTACCTTTCTTAATGATGAATTTAAGCTTTGAATCGTGACTAAGCTGCCCCTCATATTGTTTCAAAATCTCATTAAACTTTGCTTCTGCAAATTTATGTTCTTCTTCCAATGATCCCGGGTGATAATCTTCACTGCTCTTCTGTACATATACCATCTGAATATTTACATGCATCTTCTTCGAGAAGAGGATTGCAATATCAAGTCCTTTCAAGGATTCTTTCGAAAAATCAATCGGAATAATGAAATTTTTCATCGTAATAGCATTTGTATAATCTCAGCTAAATTAAATAATATTTCAATAAAACAATGTTTAATCTCCTTAGAATAAAGAACAACCTCTGGATACAATCAGTGTATTGAGTTTTATTTTAGCCTGTCATATTAGAAATATACCGCGGTCATAAAATATTAATCGGAAAATATTAATTTTATTGTTTTTAAATAACCCTGTCTGATACTTACCATTATGGCTTCAGGAAAATTCTCCATTCCCGCTGAACAATTATTGTCTGAAAATGATAATAAAAGATATCGTACAGCCTTTATCGTTTTAACTTCTCTTTTTTTTATGTGGGGATTTATTACCTGCATGAACGACATATTAATCCCGTTTTTAAAAAAGATGTTTGAGTTAAGTCGTGCTCAATCCATGTTGGTTCAAATGTCTTTTTTCGGA
This sequence comes from uncultured Chitinophaga sp., assembly GCA_964349045.1. Lineage (GTDB taxonomy): Bacteria > Bacteroidota > Bacteroidia > Bacteroidales > JACJXF01. Next base: position 16,150 of record CAYGFI010000083.1, on the reverse strand, counting down.
GCGTATTTTATCGGTTCTGGTTTTTATTTCCTTCTTTCTTATTTTACAGGAGACCCAATAACCCGCCTTGGATATAAAAAAGGACTGATCATCGGCCTTGTCATTTCAGCTGTCGCCTGTTTTGCCTTTTATCCTGCAGCTCATTTCAAATCCTATAATCTCTTTCTTACAGCTCTGTTTATATTGGGACTTGGGTTTACTCTTCTTCAGATAGCTGCAAATCCATATATTGCCATTCTCGGAAATCCATCAACCGCATCCAGCCGTCTGAATCTTTCCCAGGGATTTAACTCCTTCGGAACCACTATTGCTCCTATTATCGGGGGATATTTTGTATTTCACTTTTTTGCAGAATGGGGTCAGCCATTACTCGACAGGGCCGGTAATATTATTAGTACCGACAGTGGAAAAACCATGTCTGCCCTGGCGGTTCAATTACCTTACCTGATTTTTGCCCTGATTTTTCTTTCACTTGCTTTACTTATCCAACTCACGAAACTTCCTGTTTTTGACTCCTCCGAAATAATAGAAAAAGGAGGCGGAGCCCTTCGTTACCGTCATCTGGTTCTCGGAATGATTGCTATTTTTATGTATGTAGGAGGAGAAGTTTCCATTGGTAGCGTAATGATAAATTATATGAACGAAATGGCGGGAATTCCCGAAATGATAGCAAAAAATTACCTGGCATTTTATTGGGGAGGGGCTATGATAGGTCGTTTTATCGGAGCCTATACTCTCGGGCAGGAGAGAAAACTGGTCAATAAAATCTTCAGCCTTGTTCTGATATCTTTGGCTGGATTCTTCCTTATTTGGTTCTTTGTATATCTGGAGAGCGATAATTCATTTCCTATTCAAAACGTCCTTCCTTTCCTGGGTTTAATCTTTCTTAATATCATTGGTTTCTTTATTGGACAATCTATGCCGGCCAGAACCCTTATGGTTTTCTCTGTTGCAGTGCTTATTCTCCTGCTTATCTCTTCGATGACTTCCGGAATGCCGGCCATATGGTGTGTAATCGGAATCGGTCTCTTTAATTCTGTCATGTGGTCAAATATCTTTACACTCGCGATTAATAACCTGGGAAAATATACTTCACAAGGCTCCTCCCTTCTGGTTATGTTTGTTCTCGGGGGAGCTGTACTTCCTTTCTTGCAGGGAAAAGTCGCGGATATTATTGGGGGTTATCATTTTTCTTTCTTTATCCCTGCAATCGCTTATCTTTACCTTGCATTTTATGGCTGGAAAGGATACATCCCTAAAAAAATTACTTAATATGAAACCCACATGTACTTCGAATACAAATACATACGAATATAATTCCGTTACATGTGGGTTCCATCAGGCCATTAAAAAATAAATTATTTTCTGATGAAATAGCTGTAAGAATGAAAAAACGAGTAATTGGAATTGATATTGGTGGAACCTACACAAAATATGGCTTTGTTTGTGAAAATGGGACATTAACACATGAGGGTTCTATTTCTTCAGATAAATATCCGGAAATAGAAGATTTTCTTAAGGAACTTTCTGCAAAAACAAGACGCGTAATTGAAAAGGAGAATTTCGAATTATTAGGTGTTGGTGTTGGCGCTCCAAATGGAAATTATTACACAGGAAGAATAGAATTTGCCCCTAACCTGCTTTGGAAAGGTGTTATTGATCTTGCTGACCTTCTCAATAAATACTTTTCTGTACCTGTCAAAGTAACCAATGATGCCAATGCCGCTGCCTTGGGAGAACTTATTTATGGAGGGGGAAAGGGTATGAAACATTTTATTATGATAACCCTAGGAACCGGACTCGGGAGCGGTTTTGTTGTGGATGGGAAAGTGGTTTACGGACACGATGGTTTTGCAGGAGAACTGGGGCATACTGTTGCCGTCCCTGAAGGAAGACAGTGCGCCTGCGGTAAACAGGGATGTCTTGAAACCTATGTTTCAGCAAGCGGAATAAAAAGAACCATGTATAAAATGATTGCCTCTGAAATTGAACCCAGCAAGCTTCGAAATGTTAGCTTTAATGATCTCGATGCCAAAATGATCAGCGAGGCCGCCATGCAAGGAGATCCTCTCGCAATTAAAGCATTCGACTATACAGGAAAAATGCTGGGCCTCAAACTTGCAGATGCGGTGGCACATACAAGCCCGGAAGCTATCTTTCTTTTCGGGGGTCTTTCTTGCGCGGGGGATCTCATTTTTGCACCCACAAAAAAATATATGGAACATTATCTGCTTCCAATTTACAGGAACAAAATCAAACTCTTACCTTCTTCTCTTCAGGATAAAAACATAGCTGTTCTCGGTGCCGGCGCTCTTATCTGGAATGAATTAAATAATGGTACCAGAAAACTAATATAATAAGCTCAGATCATTGTTATTTGATACCTTTTTCAAAACTCCCGCGACAATTTTAATATTTACTCACTTATGCTCACTTCACTCACTATTCTCACCTTGTCCCCTTGAAATCGTATGTCATTATTGTTGTAAAGACTGCTTCACCTCAAGCTCCCAGTTTGAGCGAATATTTATTTCTCCCTCATAATACATTACCATTTCAGGTTGAATCCCCTTTAAATAGTTGCCGGTATCCCATTTTTTATTACCATTCGTATCGTAAACAAATTTAAGCTTATATTTTGCCGGGGGAAGAAAATCAAATATTAGAGCTCCATCGCCATCAGCAATTTTTGTTCTTAAAACCTGCTCCTTCTCATTCATTAATTCTATTACGACCGGAGTGGTTATTTCAGTCTGGGTAACAGTCAGGGTTCCATAAAAAGATTTCTCCTGTATACCAAACCTGAACTGTAAAGTATCATTGGTGTGATCATAAAGGTCAATAAATGCACCCGGCAGAACCTGGACCCTGTATTTGACCTTTTCCTTCCAATCACTTCTTAAATATACTTTGCGTGAACTGATACTGTCGTTGACAATTTCAAAATTCTGTAATATTTCTGTTGTATCAAGCTTTGCATATAAATGAAGAAAAGTAGTATCAATTTTCTTAAGCGGGTAATTAAAATTAATCGGGAGATTAGAATTAAAATCAAGTAAACCATTATTCCGCACACTGGTCAATATAAGCTTTTCAACCGGTTTTTTCTCTTCGGCTTTTCCTCTTCCGGGTTTTTCTGTGGATTTACGGCTAATAAATTTTATTGTGTCAGGAAATATGTAGATCGCTCCTGTTGAATCGACCATTGGATATGCGATTTCAAGTTTTAAAGTATCACTGTTAATTAGTGTGGTATCGGTTATCCAATAGGTAAAAGTATCTCTTTTGGAATTAATCTCCGGTAAATACCAATTTTCAGTCTCTTCATAATCAAGAACATTTATGGCGGGATCTTCTTCAAGCGGGAGACTAAAACTAACCTGAAAACTCTCTTTTTTTAGTCGTTCCTTATTCGTCATATATTGCTTTGTTCCCTCCTGTAAAAAAGAAAACATATCTACAAATAATGCGGGCAAAACAGGTTTCCGGTCGAGGCTGTCTATAACAATTGGTTCCTCGGAGCTGATAATTTGTGATTCGGTTTTTTTATTTTTAATGCCCGACTTTCTTTTACTTTTCTGAACTTCTTTTGTCCGTATTACCTGAACCGTGTCTGGATTAATAGTATCTGATTCAGATATAATTACGGGCAGAGAGCTTAAAAATTCGGGGGTAATAATTAACAAGGTGTCTATAAATGCTATCTCCTCATTTGGTAAATCAAATATCAGATTATAATTCAAATCTTTAAGTGCAAATAATTTAAATGTATCAGACTTAATATTATTTATCTGGAAAAGCCCTTTTTCATTGGTTTTTCCAATATATACCGGGATAGTCTTCATTGGAACCGAATCTTCAGTTTGATCATACAAACCAATAATAAATGGTTCTTTCGATGCCTGCAGATTAAATGCATTTAAAAGAGTTCCTTTCACCGACAATGAATCCAGAAAGTCTCCGGTTGAAAATACAAATTCAAAATTAGTAAGAGGATTCCCTTCATTATTATCTGCAATGGCTTTGCCAAAATTTAAGGTATAGGTAGTATTTACCCTTAATTCATTTTTCAGGTCAATAACTATTGATTTGTTTTTGACTCTGACATCGGGCTTTTTTGGAAGAGGTGGTGAAATAATTAGTTCCTGATTAACATTTTTAAGAACAATGTACTCATCAAAAACCATTTCGATCTTCTGAGAATTAAAATTAACGGAATAATTTAAGGGTTTAGAACTTAAAAGCTTCGGCGGGAGTTCATCCTTAATACCTCCCGACATGGAGCCCATTTTCGCGCATCCCCCGAAAAGAACCAGCAAATAGAATATGGATAAAAAAAATCTGATGTTTTTCAATTCTCCCATTTTTTTGAGCAACCAAATTTACAAAGAATTACTACTCTTTTAACCTGTCGCTAACAAAAAAGAACGACACGGATTAACAGATTAATCCATAATTCTAAAAATTTCAAAAACGTAAATCTGTAGCTGACTTTTCATTGTTTTGTTTTTTAATGAAAATTTAAAACGCGAAATCTTCTATCCAAATTATATTTTGTAAGTTTAAACTCTTTTAAAAATTGCAAAGATGAACATAATTAGTATAGTTTGGGATGTTAATCCATGGTTGTTTAAGATATCCGATTCTTTTGGTATCCGGTGGTACGGGGTTCTGTTTGCCTGCGCTTTCCTGTTTGGTTATATCATTTTCAATCGTTTTTTTAAAAAGGAAGGCCTGTCAACTGAAAAACTCGACCAGCTAACCCTTTATATTGCCCTGGGTGTGGTAATAGGCGCCCGACTGGGTCATTGTTTTTTCTACGATGCTGCATACTATCTTAGAAATCCATTGGAAATACTCCAGATCTGGAGAGGCGGACTAGCCAGTCACGGAGCCTCCATCGGTATCCTTATTGCCCTCTACCTGTATGTAAGGAAAAACAAAATGTCGTTTCTTTGGCTTATTGACCGGATCAGTGTGGTAACTGCTCTTGGCGGCTTTTTTATCCGTATGGGTAACCTCATGAATTCTGAAATTTATGGCCGTCCAACCGATCTGCCATGGGGATTTCGCTTTATCCGTGACAACTCCCGAATTACATTTACTGATCCTAATACCGGTGAAATCCTTGGAAAACACCTGCCCTGCCACCCTACTCAACTCTATGAAGCTCTGAGTTATCTCCTCCTGTTTTTCATCCTTTTCTGGGTTATCCGCAAATACGGTGAGAAACTTAAGGACGGTGTGATATTCGGCTGGTTTCTTATTGCCCTGTTTACAGCCCGTTTTCTGATTGAATACATGAAATACGAACAATCAGACTTTGAAGTAAATATGATCTCACAATTACATATGAATATGGGACAGCTTCTTAGTCTGCCATTTATTCTCCTCGGAATCGGATTACTTTTCTGGTTGCGTATATATGGTAAAATTCATAAGTAGATAAATGGATCTCAGTACTCATAATATCATATTTGCATTTTCTCTTACGCTTTTCGCGGGACTTGCAACAGGTATAGGAAGCGCTTTAGCTTTCTTTACCAAAACAACAAATACACGCTTTCTTTCCATCGCCCTGGGATTCTCTGCAGGAGTTATGATATATATTTCGTTAGTCGAGATATTTCAGAAAGCTAAAATCTCTCTTTCAGATATTTATGGAGTCAGAACAGGGAGCTGGTATACCGTCCTCGCTTTTTTCGGGGGAATATTAGTAATTGCCATTATCGATAAAATGATTCCTTCAGGTGATAATCCTCACGAAATTCACCATGTTGAAGAAATAAACCTGGGAAAAGCAGCCAACGACAAAAAGCTTTACCGGATGGGTCTCTTTACTGCCCTGGCTATTGCCATTCATAACTTTCCTGAAGGCCTGGCTACTTTTTTTGCAGGACTTGCAGATCCAAAACTTGGAATACCTATCGCGGTTGCTATCGCTATTCATAATATTCCTGAAGGAATCGCTGTATCAATACCAATTTCCTATGCAACCGGAAACAAAAGGAAAGCTTTTTTGTTATCGTTTATGTCCGGACTGGCAGAACCTATTGGCGCTTTGGTGGGTTTCTTTTTGTTACGAAATTATTTCACTGAGACTCTTTCTGGAATTCTCTTTGCCGGAGTCTCCGGTATAATGGTCTTTATCTCACTCGATGAACTCCTGCCCACAGCCCGGGAATATGGTGAACACCACTTGTCTATATACGGACTCGTGGCAGGAATGGGCACGATGGCCATAAGTCTGCTATTATTTTTATAAAAGATGCATCAAAATCATACGCATAGTCACTTCCCTGCAGATAAAAAAATAAATTCAAAGAACCTGCTATGGGTTACTCTTCTGAACCTGTTGATCACCTTAGCAGAGCTCGCTGGTGGCCTTTTGTCTAATTCCCTCTCCCTACTCTCTGATGCTCTGCATAATCTGGGCGATGCGGTTGCAACATTCATCGCCTGGATCGCTTCCAGACTTAGTAACAGAAATTCAACCCCAAAAACGACTTTCGGCCTTAAGCGCATCGAAATTCTTGCCGCCCTTCTTAATGCTATTACCCTGATTGTCCTTAGTATTTACCTTTTCCGGGAAGCCTGGCTCCGGCTTCAGAATCCTGAACCCGTAAACTCAGTGATAATGCTTATCGTGGCTGTTGTTGGACTTCTGGCAAATATTTACGCAGTTATAATTTTGAGAAAAGACTCTGCCAAAAGCCTAAATGTTAAAGCTGCATATATTCACCTTATTGGAGATAGCCTTTCTTCAGTAGTCGTTATCGTTGGAGGACTTCTGATGCTTTATTTTGAAATTTACTGGGTCGACCCGATAATTACCTTTCTCATAGGATTGTATATTATGAAAGAAACATTTCAAATCCTGAAAGAAACCGTTGGGATCCTGATGCAACATACACCTGAAGGTCTCAACCTTCATGAAATTAAAAAAGAAATTGAAAAAATTAGAGAAGTCAAAAATATCCACCACATTCACGCCTGGAACCTCACTGATCAACTTATCCACTTTGAAGCACACGTAGATACCAACGATGACCTGCTTCTCAGCCAGGCCGAAAAAGTGAGAGAGCAAATTGAAAATATTCTCCGGGATTCCTTTAAAATTGACCATATTACTTTACAATTTGAATACAAAACAGACGATCATAAATCTATGATATTTAATGAGGAGTAAGATTTGGTATGTATTATTAAAAATTTATGACCTCTTAATTCTGAAGCTCATTCACCTGATAACCCATTAACCCATTCACTTTTTTCTTTTTCATTTTATCTTTTGTCTTATCTTTGTTTTCCTTAAATGCAAAATTTATTAATCAAAACCACAATTCATTATGTATAAAGTAGTTCTTCTCAGACATGGAGAAAGTCAGTGGAACCTGGACAACAGGTTTACGGGCTGGACGGATGTTGACCTGACAGATAAAGGGATCCGGGAAGCAATAAGCGCCGGAAAAATTTTAAAAGAAAAGGGTTTTACATTTGATATTGCATATGTGTCGGTATTAAAACGAGCTCTTCGAACCCTTAATATCACGCTCGATGAAATGGACCTGCTTTGGATCCCCATTGAAAAATCATGGAGATTAAACGAACGGCATTACGGAGGACTACAGGGCCTTAATAAATCTGAAACCGCTGCCCTGCACGGGGAAGAGAAGGTTCTGATCTGGAGAAGAAGCTACGATGTTCCGCCTCCTGCCCTCGAAAAAAACGATCCTCGTTATCCGGGTAATGATCCACGTTATGCAAATGTTTCACCAAAAGACCTTCCTCTCACCGAATGTTTGAAAGATACGGTTAACCGTTTCCTTCCTCTTTGGCACCAAACTATTGCCCCAATGATCAAAACCGGGAAAAAAGTTATAATTGCTGCCCATGGCAATAGTCTGCGCGCTTTAGTAAAATACCTCGATAACATGAGCGAAGAGGAAATTCTTAAACTGAACATCCCTACCGGACTTCCTCTGGTTTATGAACTCAATGCAGACCTGAAACCCATAAAACATTATTACCTGGGTGATGAAGAGGCCGTGAAAAAAGCCATGGAAGCTGTTGCTAACCAGGGCAAAGCGAAATAGTTAATATTTTTCTCCGTTTAATGTCTCAATGCCTCTCCTGATCCGGGGGGCATTTTGCTTCAGTTGAGTTTACTCAAATTGGTGATTCTTCAATGATGATATAGGTTCTATTGAAAAAAATGGAATGGATGTAGTTTTGATTTAATAAGTCTCGGACGATTAGTTGGAGTATATATGATTGATTAACTTTTGTTTAACTTAACATTATTATGTAATTGACAAATTTAACTATTTTTACCCATCAATTATTCTTATGGACGAACGACAAAAAACCCTGATCCTGGCCTCATGGATCAGTATAATTGGAAATGGTTTCCTCGCCCTGTTGAAAATCTCCCTCGGATTAGTTGCAGGCAGCCTTGCTGTTGTAGCAGATGGTGTTGATTCTTCGAGTGATATTGCTACTTCCATAATCACCCTTTTTACTGCCAGACTTCTTTCAAAACCCCCGAATATCCACTATCCATATGGTTATGAGAAAGCCGACACCATCGCTACAAAAGTCCTTTCTTTCGTTATATTTTTCGCCGGAGCGCAACTGGCAATTTCCACTATAGGCCTCCTCTTTAATCCACAGATTGTCGAGCCTCCTGAAATTCTTGCAATTTATGTTACATTGATATCAATTCTGGGAAAACTTGGCCTGACTTATTATCTTAACAGAACCGGTAAATCTGTTTCCAGCTCCATGTTATTGGCTAATGCACGAAATATGCAAAATGATGTTTTTATATCCCTTTCAGTTCTCGTGGGGCTTATATTCACTTTTATATTTAAAATGCCCGTCCTTGACTCTGTAACCGCTTTGGCAGTTAGCATATGGATTATGAAAGTAGGATTACAGATATTTTTTCAGTCTAATACGGAATTGATGGATGGAATGAAAGACCCGATTCTGTATTGCGAACTTTTCCGGGCAGTGAAACTGGTTGAGGGCGCCAAAAATCCTCATCGTGTAAGAGTAAGAAAAATTGGTAATCTTAATATGATTTCCATGGATGTGGAGGTGGATCCAAACATTACTGTTACTGAAGCACATAATATAGCAAGAAAGGTTGAAAATATTATTAAGGAAAGCCTCCCCAATGTTTATGATATTGTCGTTCATATTGAACCCTACGGGAACGATGAGATAAACGAAAAATTCGGCCTTAAAGAAGGTGATGTGGAACAATTTTCAAAGTAATATAATCTTATTTGGATTAATTCTGGACTTATTACTAATTTAGCCCCTTTGAAACTTTTTAAAAACGAACCCCACAAATGAACATCACTGCGGATATGAAACTTGCTGATGTGTTGTTCCACAACTACACACTATTACCGCTTATTTCCCGCTTTAATATCAAACTTGGTTTCGGTGATAAAACGGTAGCTGAAGTTTGTCGTAATTCAAATGTTAATATTGACTTCTTCCTCGAAATTACAAATTCGTATGTCGATGAAGATTATATCCCCCAAAAAGAACTTAATTCCTTTCCGGTCTCTCTTATTGTTCAATACCTGAAAAAAACACATCAGTATTATCTGGATGAAAAAATTCCGGAAATAGAGAAATTCATTCATCAGGTTATTGAATCCGAAAAATCTGATAATGATAAATTTAAACTCGTTGAAAACTTTTTCACTGAATATAAACAGGAACTTACAAACCATATAAACCGCGAAGAAACAAACGTACATCCATATGTCCTTGAAATTGAAACCGCATTCTATAAAAATAAAATAACCAGGAATCTCTATACCAAAATAAAGAAATATTCAATTAACGATTTTGCTTCTGAACACGATAACGTTGAAGAAAAACTATTTGATCTGAAAAAAATCATTATCAAATACCTGCCCCCTTGCCATTCATCAGGTTTATGCAATACAATATTAATTGAACTATTCCGGCTTGAAAAAGACCTGAACACCCATGCCAGCCTCGAAGATAAAGTGCTTATACCCAAAGTTGCAGCAATGGAGGAAAAATTAATTTCTCTTTTCAAGGCTTAGAAATGGATAGGATAAAATTCGTAATAGTCGAAAAATCATACCTTATCCGTAAAGGTATATCTTCAATTATAAACCGAATTGAGCACGCTACTGTTGTTAAAGAACTAGAAAACCTTGATGAAATAAACTCAATTTTATTAAAATATACTCCGGATTTTCTTGTTGTTAATATCGAACTCCTTAATCAAATCAGGAATTTCAGAAATTCTGAAATAAAAACAGATCTTTCTCAATTTGGTATCGGTATTGTTTCAGGATATAACTCTGATCAGGAAAAAACACCATTTCTCAAAGAAATAATTAGTACACACGATGAACGGGATGAAATATATAAAAAACTTCAATCTATTATTCTCGAAAAAATCAACAAAAGGCACTATCTTACTCCACATACTGAACTAAGTAACAGGGAAAAAACAATCCTCAAACACGTTGCCAAAGGTCTGACTAACAAAGAAATTGCCGAAAAACTTTTTCTTTCAACACATACAGTAATCACACATCGTAAAAACATTACCAGTAAATTGGGTATAAAAACTATTTCAGGATTAACGGTTTATGCTATTCTAAATAACATTATCCGTATTGATGATTTGGAATAAAAACTTCTTGATTCGGGTAGAATACACTTCTAACTTTAAACCCACTTGAAATGCTTCCCAATTCTATGCCTTGTATAATATGTTCCTGGGATTCCCGTTACTATTTAAGTTGTCCCTGATCACCCACAAACTTGAATAACTTTTGACACTCCAAACTTTAGGCGCTTTATATTTACTTCTGTTTTTATAAATCATTGCCGAAAAAATATTTATTCCTAAAATTAGAATACCTAACTTTACATATTAAATTTTATAAAAAATGGAAACCAGGAAAAATTCTCTCTCCCTCCTGATTGCAGGCTTTGCAATTATGACTGTTGCCCTTATCGTGGTTCTTTTCCTCTATTTCGATCAGAGAACAGAAAGTCGGGCTGTCATCGCTCAGTTAAAAGAATATACCGGAATGATGGAGGTGAAAAAAGACTCTCTCGAATCCGAACTAAATGGAATTATCGTTCAATACGATGCTCTCAAATCAGATAACGATACCCTTAATCAACAGATTACTTTGCAACAGGAGAAAATCAAAAAGCTTCTTGACATGCGGATCAGCGATACAGAAAAAATAAAACGTTATGAAAAAGAACTATTGACTATTCGTGATGTTCTAAAAAGTTATATAATTCAGATCGATAGCCTTAATACGCGAAATCAGATCCTTCTGGTTGAAAATAAAGATTTGAAAAATGTTGGCGCTAAACTGCAATCTAAAAACATACAATTAGAACAGGAAAAGGAGGTTCTGACTACTATTAAAGACGAAGCCAAAACTCTTATCGCTGCAGGAATTATTCCGGTTGGTCTTAATAAAAGAAACAAGGAACAGGATAAAGTTGACAAAGTAGCCCAAATCCGGGTTGACTTTACTCTTCGAAAAAATACAGTGGCTGATGCAGGAGCAAAAGTAATTTATCTTCGTCTCGTTCGCCCTGATGCTGTGGTTCTGGGCTCAAAAGAAGTTGGAGTAATTGAATACCAGAATACCCAAATTCCTTATAGCGCTAGTCGCGAGGTAAACTATGAAAAACATGATCTTCCGGTTTCAATCTTTTGGGACAATAATGGCGACCTGGTAAAAGGAAATTATATCTGTGAACTTTATTGTGAAGGTAAACTTATTGGAAATACTGAATTTGCACTTAGATAATGAAAAGTAGGGATGCTTCCAGTCTCTTCATTTTGGAGTACTATAAGTAAGAACACCATAAATTGCATTATTAAGCAAAAACCGCGACGATTACATGATCCGCAATAAAAATACCTTTATCCGAAAGCTTGTATAGTTCCTGTTCAATTTTAATATGCCCGCTGTCTATAAACTTCTGAATCTTAGTTTTAAAAAATTGTGCCTTCTCTTTTCCGAATTGTTCTTCCAGCTTCAAATAGTTTACTCCTTTAGCAGTACGCAACGATGTCATAATAAATTCATTGTAACGGTTATCTGCTGTTAATAACTCGCTTTCATAATATTCTGAACCTGAATGCATGCCCTCCATATACTTTTTATTATTGCTGAAATTCCATCTTCTGCTTATCAAATCGTATGAATGTGCAGAAGGACCAATACCAATATATATTTTTTGCTCCCAGTAACTTTTGTTATGATTTGACTGATACCCTTCTAAAGCAAAATTTGAAATTTCATAATGCTCAAAGGTATGCTCTGAGGCTTTGTTTATAAGAGTTTTAAACTGTTTCAGACTTTCTTCTTCAGTTATTGGATTAATTCTCCCCTTCTTTCTCCAATGATCAAAAATTGTTCCCGGTTCGTATGTTAGGTGATATGCTGAAATATGCTGAACTCCCAGCGAAAATGCAATCTCCAGATTTTTCTCCCAGCTTTCTTTTTCCTGGCGGGGAAGTCCGTAAATTAAATCTATGCTGACATTCTCAAATCCCTCCTGCCTTGCATCCCAAACAGCTTGTATGGCTTGTTTTGAATTATGAATCCTGTGCATTAGCTCAAGATCTCCGTCCTGAAACGATTGAATGCCAATACTTAAACGGTTGATCCCCGTTTTTATAATTTTATTAAGATAATCCTTTTTTAAATCTTCCGGGTTCGCTTCAAAACTAATCTCAACCATTGAAGATACCGTGTGAAACTTATAAATGCTTTTTAAAATGTTCTCTATATCACCTTTGTCAAGAACAGATGGTGTCCCTCCCCCGAAATATATAGTGTCAATAACCTCATTTTCAATATAGTCTTTCCTTTCCTCTATTTCCTGCAGTAGATAAGGAATCAATTCTTTCTTTTGCCATACAGAAACATTAAAATGAAAATCACAGTATCGGCACGCCTGCCTGCAATAGGGAATGTGGATGTAAATACCTGCCATTTTTTTAATGATTTCTGAAATTTATTATAAAACTAAACACTTCATTTATTATTTACTTCAGTCGTTCGGGGCACTAATTTACTTCTCTTATCCGTTTATCTCTTCAATAAACTATATTTGCAGCCAAATTTTCACTGAGTAATTAGGTATATAAATATGAAACCCACATGTGCTTCGAACACAATCACATATGAACCGAGTTTACGAGCTTCGCAACCGCTTAAGCTTTATGCGAACGCGGTCGCCGAAGGCAATATAATTCCATGACATGGGGGTTCCATCATCCCACTAAAATAAATTTTGTTATGATGAAAAATTTCCTTTTTTCTTATTACAGATCATTGCTGGTCTTTCTTATAATTTTCTTTGCCAGTACAATTCCTGCTGAAGAAGTTCAGAAAGTTACCTGGTTCACAATCCCTAATCTCGATAAAATGATTCATCTGGGAATGTATTTCTTATTTTCATCTGTACTTATATTCGAAATGCTCAAAGTAAAAACAAGCTATTCATTTCAAAGAATCCTTATTGTTTCTGGTTTAATTGCACTAATTTATGGGACCCTTCTTGAAATTATACAAATTACCCTTACCAGTAGCCGTTCAGGTGAAATCTTCGACATGGTATTTAATGCGGTTGGAGTATTGCTGGCAATCGTACTTTGGATATTTTTGAGAAAACCTAAATAAGCAAATCCTGCTTACCGGCTTTTATGTCCAATACAAGCTGCCCTATGGTTACTACCTCAAATATATTTCTGATCTCATCTCGCAATTTTGCATACCGGGTATGAAGTGCACAAGGATTTTCCTGCTCTGAACAATATTTTATTCCTATTACACATTTGTGAAAACTGTCCATACCGTCAATAATTTCAACAATTTCCATTAATAATATATTATCCGTATTCTTACCTAACCCAAATCCTCCATTAGGACCCTTTGTTGAAGAAAGCAATTTATGCTTAGCTAAAGTTTGTAAAATTTTACCCAAAAAAGGAGAAGGAATATCCAGATCCTTTGATATCTTTTTTATACCGATTTTAATGCCGGCCTCATTATTAATAGCAAGATAAAGAATAGCCCTAATAGCATATTTACAAGTATTTGAAAGCATATATTAATGTTTTAACGGTATCTTACTGACCCTTTGTATGTGCCTTCCCCCTTCAAATCCGGTTGATAAAAAAACTTCTATTATCCTAAAAGCCTCTTCTTTTGTAATGAATCTTGCCGGTAATGCACAAATATTTGCATTATTATGGAAACGGGCCAGCCTTGCAATTTCTTCGCTCCAGCATATTGCTGAGCGGATGCCCTGATGCTTGTTTGCTGTCATGTTTATTCCGTTCCCACTCCCACAAATAGAGATTCCTACAGGGTATTCACCACTTTCAACTGTTTCTGCTAAAATATGTCCATAATCAGGATAATCAACTGCATCCGGGCTGAATGTTCCAAAATCTTTTACCTTTACATTGTGATCCTTAAGATATTGGAAAATCTCTTTTTTTAATTCAAAACCAGCATGATCAGATGCTATGGCAATGCTTAATTTTTTCATAAAATTTTATAGTTCTCAAAAATACTTAAATATTTTAATACCTGAAAGTGTTTTACTGCACAAGATTACAAATTGTACATCATTCAACTATATTGTTTATAAATTGTTTAATAAATGAGAATAAAACAAGGGTTAAAATTTGCAAATAGAAATTTAACGATCACATATAAAGTTTTTCCATATATTAAAAATTACTTTCTACAAGATGCCCTGAAAGAACAAACAATATTTGAACAGTTTTTAATACTAATAATTATTAGAAATTATTATATTTAAATACTATCAACAGCTTGTTAATTAGTGGCGAATTTATTGATTTACAAGATCTGTTGTTTATTTATTCTGTTAATATCCTGTTTCGAATATTTTATAAGTAAACTTGCCAATGAAACAGTATTTTTTTTCTAACAATATTAACGGACTAATATCATCATCATATAATATTTAAAATTTAATATATTTAATAATAATAGAAATGATTAATGTTGATAATTCTGACATAATCAAAAAGGGATTTGTTGATCTTGAAATAGACATATCTCTGAATATTCCTTTAGAAATTGCAAAAATGAAGAAGGAAAAAAATGCTGTAATTTTGGCTCACTATTATCAGGAACCTGAAATTCAAGATATTGCAGATTTTGTTGGTGACAGTCTCGCTTTATCCCAGGAAGCAGCTAAAACCTCGGCTGATGTTATACTCTTTGCAGGCGTGCATTTCATGGCCGAAACGGCTAAAATTCTATGCCCATCTAAAAAAGTCCTTATCCCTGATAGTAACGCAGGATGTTCTCTCGCTGACTCCTGTCCACCAGATAAATTTGCAGAGTTTAAAAATAAATATCCGGGATACACAGTAATCTCTTATGTAAACACTACTGCTGAAATTAAAGCTCTAACTGATATTGCCTGTACTTCCTCTAACGCACTTCAAATTGTTAATAGTCTTCCAAAAAACCAAAATATCATTTTTGCACCTGATAAAAATCTGGGTAACTATATAAAAAGTAAAACAGGAAGAGAAAATATGGTTATTTGGGATGGTGCATGCCATGTACATGAAAGATTTTCCTTAAAAAGAATCCTCGAAATTAAAAAGCAACATCCGGATGCAAAAATTATTGCTCATCCGGAATGCGAACAAACCATACTAATTGTGTCTGATTTTGTTGGATCTACTTCCGGTTTGTTAAATTTTACAATTAATGATTCTGCGAAAAAATATATTGTTGCGACGGAATTCGGCATAATTCATCAAATGCAAAAATCGAATCCAAATAAATTGTTTATACCAGCTCCTCCTGATGATTCCACCTGTGCCTGCAACGATTGCTATTTCATGAAAATGATTACACTAAAAAAACTATATAATTGTTTAAAATATGAATTACCCGAAGTAACTTTGAATGAAGAAATTCGCCTTAAAGCGGAAATACCAATTCGAAGAATGCTCGACATATCAGCTAAATTAGGACTTTAATTAATGGAAAAAATATCAAAAATATTTTTTTTACTTTTTACTTTACTTTTACTTTTTTCTTGTCTTTTA
>CAYGFI010000082.1:0-20773 GCA_964349045.1 uncultured Chitinophaga sp. | reverse complement strand
GGTTTAAATCTGGCTATTATGCTGGCTAAAAAATCCGGGGCTGGTATCCAAATGGCACATGTTATTCTTAAGAATGAAAATAACAGTGATGAACAAATTAAAGAACAACTTCAGAAGGCAGAAATAAAATTTGAGGACTTACTTAAAAAGTACAAAGACAAAATCAGTTCAGATTTTACCTTAAGCAGCATTGTTAAAGAGGGGAAGATATTTGAGGAAATTACAAAGCTGGCTGAACAAAACGAGGATGCACTTATTGTACTTTCTACCCACGGAGAATCCGGTTTTGAAGAATTATTCATTGGCGGTAATGCTTATAAAATTACCTCAAATTCCAAAAATCCCGTAATCTCTGTACGAAGAAGTAAAATTTCTTCAGGCATTAATAGAATTGTATTGCCCCTTGATATTACTTTTGAGACAAGGGAAAAGGTTCCATATACTCTCGAAATAGCAAAGTTGTTTAATGCTGAGATTCACCTGCTAAGCGTCCGGCAAACTAATAATAAAAGCATACAAAAAAAACTGCATCAATATGTTGAGCAGGTTGCATCGTATATTGGTAAGCAAAATGTTACTTTTAAAATTGAGCATTTGATGGGAAAAAACATCACTGATATAACTCTTGAATATTCTCGTTCTGTAGATGCTGACCTCATTTCCATTATGACAGAGCAGGAGAAGAGTGTATCAAATGTGCTGCTGGGTAGTTATGCTCATCAAATGATAAATAAAGCATTTATACCTGTTTTATCATTTCCAAATTACCACTTGCGATTAGTAACCAGTGATATCTGGACTTTAGGAGCTTTTAATCCCAGATAGTTAAATTTTAAACGCCTGGAAAAGGAAGTAATGTCCTGTGAGAAACATATAAAAAATGTCCTGTTTCTTTCCTTTCAAAAGCTCTGAACTCAATATTTTTGTAAGAGTTACGCGAATTAACTATCTCAAAATGTATAAATTGAAATGAAAGAAAAAAACAATAACACACGTTCACCCGGCAGGTCAGACATTCATAAAAAGAAAATTTCCGAGGGATACCCGGTTTATCCTGAAAGTGAAGATATTTTTAATAAATGCAGGGAAGAAAGGGAGATAGATCCGGAAAATATTTCTAAAACAAAAGACTCCCCCGAAAAGAAAAGTAAAAAAAACGAAAAAGATTTTAATGACGATGTATCCGGAAGTGATCTGGACATACCGGGATCAGAGCTCGACGATAAACAGGAAGTAATTGGAAGTGAAGATGAGGAGAACAACTATTATAGTTTAGGAGGAGACGACCATAACGACCTGGAGGAGAATAAATGAGAATGAAGGAATCATATTTAATCATAAAACAATCATGAAAACAACTAAAGTAAAAAAAGTATTAATAGCCCTTGACTACAATCCTACGGCACAAAAGATCGCGGAGGAAGGCTTTTCAATGGCTAAAGCTATGAATGCAGAGGTCATTTTGTTGCATGTTATAGCCGACCAGGGATACTATTCCACATTGGAATACTCTCCGATAATGGGCTTCACCGGTTATATGGATATGGGGCCGTTCCAGGTAAATAGTCTGGAGGGACTAAAATATGCATCTCAGCAATATCTTGATAAATCAAAATTCCACCTGGGTGATAAGACCATTCAAACTGTAATCGCAGAAGGAGATTTTGCGGAATCTATTTTAAAAACCGCAAAAAACCTGAATGCCGATATTATTGTTATGGGATCTCACAGCCGGAAATGGCTGGAAAATATCGTTATGGGCAGCGTTACGGAAAAAGTATTACGACAGAGCACTAAACCTCTCTATATTGTTCCCACTAAAAAAACAGATTAACTGATAAGGATCACTAAAAACTAAAATAATGAATCTTAAACGAATCTTCGGAGCATTACTTACTATTCTTGGAATAGCCGGTCTGATTTATACCGCAGTATTATTCTCGGATATTTCAGGTAGTACCCATGATATTTTAACTGTTGTCATTTTCAGCGGTGTAGGTCTGATCTTCTTTATAGCAGGAATCAGTTTGATACGAACAACCAAGGATGAATCCTGAAAATAATTAAAATATTTACACGAAATCACTTTAGGATTGCTGAACGGGACTCTCGGTCTCATATTACAATGCGCTGAAACTTCAGCTGAAGCAAAAAAGCAAAATTATCAAAACAAATTGTCGGTATTAATCTCTCAGAAATAAATTACTTAAAACGATTTTATTATAAAAATGTGGTTTTCCAAATCAATACAAGAAGTCACTAAAGAAATCGTTGTTAATCCGATAAGGGGTCTTTCTGAAGAAGAAGCCCAGGTCAGGTTGAGTAAATTTGGAGCAAACAAACTCAAGGGAGAAAGAAAGAAAAGTATTTTCCTTTTATTTTTTGAACAGCTTAAAAATTGGCTGATCTATATCTTACTGGGAGCTGTAATTATAACTCTGTTTATGGCAGAGTACGTAGATGCGATTATTATTCTGCTCGTAATTAATATTAATGCAGTCCTTGGTGTTGTCCAGGAAGTCAAGGCGGGAAGAGCGATTGAGGCCCTTCAAAAGTTGTCATTTCCTAAAGCTCTTGTCCGCAGGAACGGTGAGGTCAAAGAAATCGAGTCGGAAAAAATCGTGCCGGGAGATATTCTGATCCTTGATGCAGGAAGATTCATTTCTGCAGATGTT
The DNA here is from genome assembly GCA_964349045.1 of uncultured Chitinophaga sp. Taxonomy (GTDB): domain Bacteria; phylum Bacteroidota; class Bacteroidia; order Bacteroidales; genus JACJXF01. Next base: position 18,098 of record CAYGFI010000082.1, on the reverse strand, counting down.
CGGCTTATTGAATCAGCAAATCTCCGGATAGATGAATCATCACTGACAGGCGAATCGGTTCCATCCGAAAAAGATGCGTCATTGGTTCACCAGGATCCAAAAACAGCCCTTGGGGATCGGGCAAACTCATCTTTTATGTCAACCCTTGTTACTAGCGGTAGAGGCGTTGGAGTTGTTGTGGAAACCGGCATGAATACCGAAATCGGGAGAATTGCTTCCCTTATTAACACGGAAGTTAAATCCAAAACACCCTTGGAAATCCGGCTGGATAAATTGGGAAAAACACTGGGCATGCTGGCTGTTGGAATTTGTGTTATCATTTTCATAATTGCCTTGCTCCAGGGAAGAGACCTTGCAGAAATGTTCCTGATGTCTGTTTCTCTGGCAGTTGCCGCAATTCCTGAAGGTCTTGCCGCCATCGTGGCAGTGGTACTCGCAGTAGGAGTAACAAATCTATCGAAAAAAAATGCCATCATTAAAAAATTATCCGCTGTTGAAACTCTGGGTTCATTGAATATTATTTGTTCCGATAAAACGGGTACATTAACTCAAAACAAGATGACCGTTACCACGTATTTCAACCTGGAGGGTGAAATACCGGTTAAACATAATTTGGAAAATATTGCTTCAGAAGACGTGAAAATCCTTGCAAAAGCCATGATCCTTTGCTCGGATGCCACATATGAACATGGAGAAGGAACAGGAGACCCTACTGAAATTGCACTTCTTATTCTCGCTGATGATCTTGGAGTTGACCGTAAAGCAATAAATACCAATAATAAACGAATCAGTGAATTTACGTTTGACTCGGATCGTAAACTAATGTCAATACTCAACAAGGAAAATGAACAGTTCACAGTATTTACAAAAGGAGCTATCGGAAACCTGATAAATATTTCCATGCGTGTGTTAGAGAAAGGGAAGGTTGTGGCAATTACCGATTCGCACAAAAAAAAATACCTTGCAGCTGCCGAAAAGATGTCGGATAAAGCGCTTCGAACGCTAGGCGCCGCTTATAAGCCGGTCAACAATCTTATTGAGGTTCCTGAAATGGAAAAAGATCTGATTCTTATTGGTCTGGTAGGGATGATGGATCCTCCCAGGCCGGAAGTAAAGAATTCTATTCAAAAAGCAAAAATTGCCGGGGTTTCAACGATTATGATTACAGGCGATCATAAGAATACCGCTTTCGCTATTGCCCATGAACTTGGAATAGCCGAAAACATTGAGCAAACTATTACAGGATTGGAAATTGATGAATTTACTGATGCGGAATTTGCCGGAATCATTATCAAATACAGGGTTTTCGCCCGTGTATCTCCTGAACATAAAGTAAAAATCGTTCGTGCCCTGAAATCACATGGGAATATTGTTTCTATGACCGGCGATGGGGTAAACGATGCTCCCTCATTAAATACCGCAGATATAGGCATTGCCATGGGCATAACGGGAACTGATGTTGCCAAAGGGGCGTCGGATATGATCCTTATTGATGATAACTTTTCAACCATTGTTAAGGCAATTGAACAAGGCAGAAATATTTACAATAACATTAAAAAAGCAGTGGTTTTTCTCCTTACATGTAACCTGGGAGAAGTAATTGCAATATTTGTAACTCTTCTTATTGGGTGGAAAGCTCCCTTAATAGCCACTCAGCTTTTGTGGATTAACCTTATTACCGATTCCCTGCCTGCTATTGCATTGGGCATGGATCCGGGAAATCCTGATGTAATGAAAGAAAAACCAAGACCCCCAAAGGAGAGCTTCTTTGCAAATGGCGCCGGTTTGCATGTTTTATTAGGTGGATTTTTAATTGGTACTCTTACCATTTTTGCTTACGTTTTCGGGTATTTCGAACATGGATACACCCCTTTTGATAAAGAAGTACCCCAAATCACAGTTGAATATGCCAGAACAATGGCCTTTATGGTTTTGATAGTGTGTCAGTTATTTTACTCACTGGCCTTAAGGAATCATCAGAAATCAATCTTCCGGGTTGGAATTTTTTCGAATAAATACCTTGCAGGAGCAATTATTCTCGGTTTAATGTTACAGTTTATCGTTATAGGAATTCCTTTAATACAAAGAGCCTTTCATTTGCAAATGCCGGATGTTCGCTCATGGGGAATTATATTTGCACTGGGATTAACTCCTTTGCTTTTAAACGAGATCATTAAAATATTTTTGCGGACATCAAAACGGGAAAATACGTTCATGAAAACCTGAAAAGGTGAATTTGAATAATTTCGGGTGAGAATTCATGACATAAAAAATGCGCGCATCCTGCAGCCCGAAATGTATACAACATTTTTTATTTTTAATTTAATGAATAATTTTCAAAACCGGAAATCAATTTAAGTGCAATCGGCTTTTAGAATTCTTACTCTTTCCGGAGCCTTTGGTAATACTGCCCTTTATACCCGAAATGATAGATTTTGCAGCATAATTAAACACAGATCTTTCCGGATCCCTTTCGCGATCAATAATCCCAACTCTTACATCTTCACCGGCTACTGGGTTTGAATCGATAATATACCTGTTTGCCAGATATGAAATAAATCTCTCTTTAATGCCTGTGGTATCATCGGTCTGCTTATTCTTTAATGCAATATCCAAACCTTCATAAAGAATTATTATTTGGCCGGTTGCTTTTGTGTTATCTGCAATAAAGTCAAAATTCATTGTCTCTATTTTACCTGATGTTGCATAAATAAACGCGTTTTTCTCAAGATAGGGATTCAGATCACGAATTTCAAAATTAGAAAGAGTCCCTGTTAACGAAAATGAGTTCTCTTTATCGTATAGTTTCCCTTTTAAATGAACTTGCAGGTTGCCCTTTCCCATTAGTGAGGCATGTGCTTTAAGTTCCAGAAACTTACTTTCAGTTTTATAAATGGGATCATTAAAAATATTGTACATTTTTGCATCCATCTTAAAAAATCTTAAACTTCCGGCTTCGTTTGCCTCTGGGGCATGTTCGCGATATGTAACATTCCCGCTTGTAATCCCAAGAGAATCAATATGGATTGTTCCCGGGAAACCGTAAAGTATTTCCTGGAATGCAGGTTTGATTGAATGCCTGAATTCTTTCCTCTGATCCCGAAAAACGTTCAATTCCATTTTGCCAATGTCCACAAAAGAACATTTCAGTTGCCTGGATTTAAAATAGTCTGCAAGGTTAACCTTATGAATGATAAGCTTACTGAAATCACCATCAAAACGATCTGTTTGATATTCATGTCGGTCCATGAAATTTTGATCTGAAAAATTCGGCTTAACAGAAAAGCTTTTTACCACCAATGAATTTATTAATGTATCATATCTTATATCCAACGCTGTATGCGAATACATACTGTCAGCAGAAACCAGACCGAGTTCTTCGGCTTCAAAATCAAATTGATTTATAACTCCCAAAGAAAGGGTATCCATCTTCTCAACATTGATATTATATAAATTCAAAATACCTTGTTTAATTGAAATGGACTGCGCATCAGATATATTTGAAACTGCCAGATCAATTTTATCTATACATGTTCTGTTTACCTGTATCGATTTGTTTGAAATTACCGGTGGATTTTCTTTCCCCGGAAAGGGGATTTCACCTTTAAAAACGGGATTAAAAATGCTAACATCCCTGATGGTTATTTCTTTTCTGAAAACAGCTTTTGCGATCCTGATCCCTTTGATCTTAACAGAAGCAACAACTGCCTGAAAACTGCCGTTACCGGAAAAATCCTGGTTTGACTGAATTGTTATATTTTTCAATTCTATCCCGGGCGACAACATAAAAATATCAATCTTACTAATACTTAAGGTGTATGATTGATACTTTTCATTAAATGACTTTTGAATCTTTTTTACCAGCCAGGGTTCAATAAATACATTTACTGAAAGTCTTAGGATCAGAGTCAGAATAGCTATTACGAGTAATAACCTGAGAATTATTTTACTTTTCATGGTTTGATGGAAGGTATGAAAAATGTAAGGACGAAAAGATAAGGCATGGCATTTCTAAAATCATTACATAATTCCATAAAGGATTTGCAAGATTCATATATTCTTCAGGGCTGAAAGCCCGATACACATCAACACAGGGCAACGCCCTGTTTTTTTAAGTCAAAAACCAGTATATGTAAATGATGTAAAACTTTTCAATAGTTATGTAATACAAATCACGCATCTGTCTGTCAACTTTGTATCTGTAAGATTCAATTAAAACAAGGTTAAACCTTCATGTACTGAAGAATGAAAATGATACCGGTTACTTCTGCACAAAAAGGATTATTCACAGATTATAATAGTATTGCCCGTGATTATTACAATCATGAAAAAAATGCAATAACATTATGGTTTCTTGGGTATCAACCTTTACTCACTTACCTTAAACCGGTGAACCATAAGTCAATTCTTGACTACGGTTCCGGTACCGGATCATTCTGCCGAATTCTTCGTGTTTACAATGCAACCGTGACCGGAGTTGACACTTCAGAAGGCATGATTATGGTATCAAAAGAAAGTCAGACAAATGGCATTAATTATAATCAGATAGCTTCAGGTAATCTTGATTTTTTACCGGATCAATCCTTTGATTTTGTGGTTTCGAACTTCGTTTTCTGTACGATTTCAACACGGAATGAAATCATGGAAATAATGAAATCGATCCATCGCGTGCTTAAGAAGAATGGCTCCCTGGTTATAATGAATGCCAATTGGGATAAATCAAATGGTAAAGAATTTATTTCATTTAAATTGCAATTCAACCGCAATTTATCTTCGGGACAATCAGTAACTTCTGTAATTAAAACAGATCCACCTATTATTCTCAACGATTATTACTGGTCGAAGGCAGATTACATTAATTTACTGACAGAATCAGGATATGAAATTCATGATGTTGGTGAACCCCTTGCCAGGGGAAATTTTGTGCCATGGATTGCTGAAAAAACGCATCCTCCGTATCAGATTATTTATGCAAAGAAATAATAAATTAACACAATAAAGTATGGAAAATTCCCAGGATATAATTTTACAGGGCAGCGCCAGGGCAGAATACCTGGAAGTAGAACCAAATGTACACCTTCATGTCACTGATGCAGGTGAAGGCAGACCCATTGTACTTATTCCAGGTTGGCCATTAAGTGATGAAATGTATGAATACCAGTATAATGACCTGGTAAAGAATAATTTCAGGGTAATTGGCATTACCTTAAGAGGATTCGGTAAATCAGACAAACCCTTTGGAGATTATAATTATGATGTTCATGCAATGGACATTAAAAAGATTATAAGCAGACTAGAAATCAAAGATGCTGTTTTAGGTGGATTTTCGATGGGCGGCGCCATTGCAATTCGTTTTGCATCAGCCGACAAGGGCGCACATGTTTCTAAGTTGGCTTTATTTGGAGCAGCTGCTCCGGTTTGGACACAACGAAAGGATTTTCCTTTTAACCTGCCAAAAAACGCAGTTGATGAACTCATCGAATTGAACTATCAGGACAGGCCAAAACTTTTAGCCAATTTCGCAAAAATATTCTCAGCCACTGAAACATCTCTCAATGAAGGTATTGGAAACTGGTTAAACGGGATCGGATTAAGCGCATCATCTCATGCTACAGCCCAATGTTTGATTGCTTTACGCGATACTGACCTTAGAAGCAATCTTAAATCAATAACCATACCAACCCTGATAATGCACGGTAAAAAAGATAAAATATGCTCTTTTGACCTTGCCGAACAAATGAAAGCCGGTTTAGTAAATTCACAATTAATTACCTTTGAAAAAAGCGGTCATAGCCTGTTTCTTGAGGAGACACAAAAGTTTAACGAAGAGTTGATAAAATTCGCAAAGAAATGAAAGAACAAAAATCGGCACCACATAAACCCTCTAAAAAAAGGAAACCATAGGGCTGAAAGCCCGACACACTATAACACAGGGCAACACCCTGTGATAAAACCAGGGCTGAAGGCCCGACACACTATAACACAGGGCAACGCCCTGCGATAAAACTAGGGCTGAAGGTCCGACACACTATAACACAGGGCAACGCCCTGTGATAAAACCAGGGCTGAAGACCCGACACACTATAACACAGGGCAACGCCCTGTGATAAAACTAGGGCTGAAAGCCCGACACACTATAACACAGGGCAACGCCCTGTGATAAAACTAGGGCTGAAGCCCCGACACACTATAACACAGGGCAACGCCCTGTGAAAATAAACCTACATGAAAATCCACAAAGTAAATAAAGTCCTGATATCCCTGGACTATAATCCGACAGCTCAAAAAGTGGCTGAACAGGGATATACAATAGCAAAGGATATGGGCGCCGAAGTCTTTCTGTTGCATGTAATATCAGACCTGATTTATTACACCTCAGAAAAGTATGCTCCCATAATGGGATTTAAAGGTTATTTGAAAACCGGCCCAATCCAATTGCAAAGTACCGAAGCCCTTAAAACATCCTCACTGCTGTATCTTGACAAAGTCAGGCTCCACCTCGGTGATAAAACCATTCAAACAGTTGTTGCGGAAGGTGCGTTTGATGAAATAATTTTAAAGACTGCAAAAAACTTTCAAGCCGACATGATTGTCTTAGGTTCTCACAGCAGGAAATGGTTGGAAAGCATTGTCATGGGAAGTGTTACAGAAAAAGTTTTAAAGCATTCTACAATCCCTGTGTTAATTATTCCAACAAGAAAAAAACAATAAATAGGGAGATTTAAAAATATGTGTTTTTGCTATATAAAGTGCAATACCGTTTTTTTAAAAACATGAGTAAAACAATTCGTTAAAAAATGCCATTCATTGACTATTATAAAATATTGGGAATAGATAAAACGGCTACCTTAAAAGACATTAAAAGTGCATACAGGAGATTAGCCCGAAAGTATCATCCCGATCTAAATCCGAATGACAAAGAAGCAAAAAAGAATTTTCAGCAGATTAACGAAGCAAATGAAGTATTAGGCGATCCTGAAAAACGAAAGAAATACAATCGGTACGGCAAAGACTGGCAGCATGCGGAAGAATTTGAAAAGGCTAAACAAAACCAGCAGCGAGCTTCAAATGATAATCGTCAAAGGTTTTCAGGAGAAGGATCTGTTGGGGATTTTTCTGATTTTTTCGCCTCGATGTTTGGGGAATCTGCCGGTGGAGGCAGAAGTACGAGGCAGACGAAATACAGAGGAGAAGATTATAATGCTGAATTGAAACTCGAACTTATCGATGCATATAAAACACATAAGCAAACTTTAACGGTAAATGGGAAACAAATAAGAATTACAATCCCTGCCGGCATAGAAAACGAACAAACAATTAAAATAACAGGACATGGTGGCCAGGGTACCAACGGGGGACCGAATGGAGATTTATATATAACTTTCTTAATTTCCGGTCAGAACGGCATTAAACGTTTGGGTGCAAATCTATATGCAACGGTTGAGTTAGAATTGTACACAGCCGTACTGGGAGGAGAAATAACAATCGACACCTTGAATGGAAAAGTAAAACTGAAAGTAAAGCCTGAAACACAAAACGGAAGCAGAGTAAAACTAAAAGGTAAAGGATTTCCTGTTTACAAAAACGAAGGTAGGTTTGGAGATTTTCACATAGTATATCATGTTAAAATCCCTACAAATTTAACGGATGCTCAGAAAGAATTATTTACCGAATTGTCCAGATCGTAACTTAGTACGAAAGCAATGCAAACTAAATATTTAATAGCAATAGAAGAGTTCTGCAACAAAAATGGCATTGAGATTTCATTTATAAGTTCATTGCAGCAATCCGGTATGGTAGAAATAACTACCATTAAAGAAACCGGGTTTATTGATGCAAACCAGCTTCAGCAACTTGAAAAAATCATTCGCTTTTATAACGAACTGGGTATTAACCTTGAAGGGATCGAAACCATTAATCATTTATTGCAGAAAATAAACACCCTGCAGGATGAAATTATCAAACTTAAAAACCGGCTTCGGCTTTATGAAACACTAAGATGATTTACCATTGGTCAACATAAATAAAAACCTTTGCACAATGAACAATCTTTCCAAAACACAAAAACTTATTCAACTAAGTTTTTCCCAACGACTTTTTAAGATAAAGCTAAAAGAAAATGCCATCATTGAGGTTAATAATCTTCTTGCCTCAAAACCTTTACTGGAAATAAAATCAGAAGAAATTAAAGCCATTTCAATTAAATATAAAGTTGATCTGCGCCAAAGGTTTTTAGACAGATTAAAAGAAATATACCTTCAATATTTGCATCATAGCATTTCAGACAAGATTATTACCGACCAGGAAGTTTTCTACCTGAATTATTTAAAAGATCTGTTACGGTTAAATGATTCTGAAGTAGAAGAACTCCATAATCGACTTGCCGGTGAAATCTATAAAAAATCGTACAATGAAGTGATTTCTGATGGAAAGATTGAGGAATCAGAAAAGGAGTTTCTTCTCCGACTTCAAAAGGATTTAAGATTGACGGGTATTTCAGAAGAGACAATTTCCAGTGAAAGCACACAACAATTTATGCAAATGCAAATTGACAAAATAATTGATGATGGGATCATATCACCAAAGGAATGGGAAGAATTTACAGCCATGGCTAAGAATCTGGATGTTGATTTAAACTGGAACAAGAAAACAATGGCTATTGTTGAAAAGCTTAGACTTTATTGGCAAATTGAACATGGTGACCTGCCGGTACAAGAGGCTTTAATAGATTTACAAAAAAGTGAAACCTGCCACTTTGTTTCTAAAGCAGATTGGTTAAAAAACAAAAATGTAAAAAACAAAAAAAACCTTAAAGGGCAAACTCCCTCAGTTAAAATCATGAAGGGGACTTATTACAGAGCGGGTACCATGGATGTTCAGGACATTCCCTTAGCGCAATTACAAAATATTGACTCCGGCCAGGTTATTCTGACTAATAAACGGATACATTTTGTCGGTAAGCAAAAGAAATTTGATCTTCCACTTAATAAAATCCAATCAATAAGTCCGTTTCATGATGGAGTGGAAATTGAAAATGAAGATGGGGAAAATCCGGTATTTCACCTGGCGAAAAATGCAGACCTGTTTGCAATGACTTTAACCAGGGTACTTAAAGATTTTCAAAATCCATAATTTAACTCTAATACTGTGGTTTTTTTTAAAAGATCCAATTAAAACTTTGGTTGGATAAATAACAACAGTTGTTTAAAAATAAGTCTCTTTTTTAGACAAATTTTAATTATTTTTACAAAAAATAAGAGATGAAAATCATTAATCTTTCAGACTATAAAAGTTCTGTAGCTAGAGAATTTATTTCAGAGATCCAACTAAATGAATATAAAGCAATTCTTGCAGATCCTCCTTGGCGATTTCAAAATAGAACAGGGAAGATGGCTCCCGAACATAAAAGACTGAATAGATACCCAACACTATTATTAGATGAGATAAAAGAAATTCCTGTTCATTTAGTCTCCAATAAAAGCTGTCACTTATATTTATGGGTCCCAAATGCATTATTGAAGGAAGGATTAGAAGTTATGGAAGCCTGGGGATTTAAATATAAATCAAACATTATTTGGCATAAAGTTAGGAAAGATGGCGGCCCTGATGGTAGGGGAGTTGGTTTCTACTTCCGTAACACGACTGAAATAATACTTTTTGGAATTAGAGGAAGTTTAAGAACCTTACAACCCGGGAGACGTCAAGTTAACATTATTCGCACCCAAAAACAGGAACATTCCAGAAAACCGGACGAATTATATGATATAATTGAAAGCTGTAGTCCCGGCCCTTATTTAGAAATTTTTGCACGTGGCAAAAGAAAAAACTGGGATGTATTTGGTAACCAAGCTAATGAAGACTATGTCCCTGAATGGGATACTTATAAGTTAAACAGTTCAAAAAAGTCAGTTTCAGCATAATAAATGACAACAGAATTAAAACAACTTAGAGTATCTTTAACTAAACACGGGGCTCATAAGATTGCTTATCTCCTTCAGCAATTTGATAAAGATGTTATAATGGATCACCTGAAAGGTGACTTTATGAGCATCCATATTGATTCAGCTCAAGCAAGAGGTATTTTATCAATTGATGAAAATAGACTAGCTCCTGATTTGTGGAATGAAATAAAAAGATATGGGCTTGAGGACATTTTTGATCTTGTCTTCATTGCTATTATTTTCAGTCATTATGATTTTATAAAAGCATTAAAGAAAGGAATTTCTGATGGTTGTATAATCAAACGAGGCGATATCATTTCTGGAAAGGTATATACAAACTTTGCACATATTATAGATCAATTTGGTTTTGCAATCGAGCATACTAGTGATTATGTTACTTTCGATATTTCAAGAATTTTTTATAAGTATTACATCCCAGATTTAGTTGCAAAACTTTTGATTATTAAATTAGTAAAAGCGGGTTGGGATAGAACAAATACACTTGTTGAAGAATGCATTCGTTTAGATTTAAATATTGTATTTGGCCTTAATGCTGACGAATTTAAAGATTGGCTCTTAGAAGCGAAAGAATTTGATGATAAACGACTGGAAGCTGTCAAAACAAAGAGAAATTTTGAGACTGGGATAAAATTTAAAAAAGGTCATAATTCAAAATTTGAGGGAGTAGTTGATTTCAATACTTCTTCACAAAGAAAAGCGACTTTAATCCATAATAAGATTCAAAATAAAGTTTATGAAATTCTAATAAAAGAATTTCATGACCATGAAATCGGAACAGAAGTGCCAACAAATATTGGTAGTATTGATATTGTCAGGAAACTATCGGATTCATTTGTTTTTTATGAGATTAAAACTTCTCAAAGTATTAAATCAAACATCAGGCAAGGACTTTCACAATTACTTGAATATGCTTATTGGAATGAAATTGAAAATGTTAATGAACTAATAATAATTGGCCCATGCGCGCCAACCGATTCATCTAAAAAATATCTTGATAAGTTGAGGACAGAATTTAAAATCCCAATATACTACAGGTACTTCAACCTTGATTCCTACACGTTAACTAAAAAAGAATAATCAAGCAATTCAGAAAGTCTCCTCTTAAAACCTCTCGAAGAGCAGTTCCTAATCACATTTATTTGTCCATTAGGTGGAATCTTTTTGTTATGATATAGGATACTTAAAAAATAGGATGTTAAGGGTATTTATCATATCCCAATAAAATCTTAACTATAAAGACAACCTTGTTTCAATAGGCAGACCATCGCATAAATATTAAGGAATTTTCAGAATTTGATCCAGGCCCAGAGAGAATTGAAGGCCATACAGATAACGTACCCATTAAAACAACCCTGTTTAAGGATAACTGGGATCTCAGCACAGCAAGAGCCACATCCATTGTCCGTATCTTAACCAGCGACAATGGATTTGATTCAAACCGCATCATGGCATCCGGCAAAGGCGAATTTCATCCCATTAAAACAAATGACAAGGAAGAAGGACGTGCAGGTAATCGCAGAACAGAGGTTATCTTATCACCTGACATGAAAGGTATATATAGCCTTTTGGATCAATAAAATAACAAGATAGATAAACATAACTTCGAATAGCCACTAGGAAGCTTAAATCTCAACCTCCTTGTTTATTATATTTACTGAATATTCGTTGGGAATTATTTTTAATCCGTGGGTTCGTGCGAAAACCTTGGTAAACTCGGCGCCGAAATAAAGTATAATCGCAGAATAATACACCCATACCAGGATCAGGATTATCGACCCGGTAGCGCCGTACCAGGTAGCGATTGCAGAACTGCCAAGGTAAGCGCCAATTAAGAATTTCCCGATCATAAAAAGAAAAGCCGTAAAAGAGGCCCCGATAAGGCAGTCGCGCAGGTTTATCTTCCCATCAGGTAATGTCTTAAAGATTACAGTAAATAAAAGGGTGATAATCATAAAAACAATGAAGAGATTGATAGCATAAAACAAATAAATAATTTCATGTGGAAAATACAATACAAGCTTTTTGGTTAATATGTCCATTAAAGAATTTATTATTAAACTGACCATTAATAGAAATCCCACTGATCCTATCATAGAAAATGACATCAGACGGTTTTTAATAAACCTTATTAAGCCTTTTTTGGGTTTAGCTTTAATTCCCCAGATAATATTAATAGAATCCTGAATTTCCACAAAAACACCCGATGCACCTATAACTAAAATTATTATTCCAAAAATGGTTATAAATGCATTACTACCGGATAGTTTTACATTTTTAATAATTTCCTGTATCTGGAGGGCTGCATCATTACCCACAAGACCGTTTATCTGCCCGAATATTTCTCCCCTGACAGCTTCTGCGCCAAAAAAATACCCGGCAATATTAATGATGATAATCAGCAGGGGGGGCAGGGAGAAAATAGTATAATAGGATAAGGCAGCGCTGTGTTTCATCCCATTATCATCAATAAACTCACTTGTTGTTTCCTTAAGAAGGCGCCATACTTTTTTTAATGGATTTTTAATTTTCATCTGTATATAATTTATTTTTTAATGGTCAGATAGCCTGTCCCGTCTTGGCGGGAGAACCCACATGTCAGGGAATTATATTCATATGTGTTTGTGTTCGAAGCACATGTGGGTTTCATCATATAATAATTTATTTTAGTGGGATGATAGCTTGTCCCGCACTAGCGGGAGAACCTCCATGTTGTTGATTATTATACTATTGTGTTTCCCGATAAATCGGGACAAGTGGTGTATGCTAATACATGGAGGTTTCATAGCTTAATTTTTTTCAAAGGTAAACCACTGTCGACGGCTTCCCGATTTCAAAATCCCTGAACCCGAAATCATTGGTTTTTATACTGTTGGTTCTAAAAGTGTTTTGCCCATCCCCGGGAATTAAGGGATAAAATGATACAGAAACCTGAAATGTATTAATAATCAGATTTTCGTTTTTAATTAAAAGCCCAAGTCCAATCTGGGAATATACCTGGCTATTTTTAAATCCTCTAACTTCGTTACCCAGCATTCCGATGGAACAATTAACATAGGGCCCAAACCTGAACCCTATAATATTCCAGGGAGCGTACGATTGGGTCTGCAGGGTAAAGATGATCCGTCTTGAGCCCCATAATTCAGCGCTTTTAAATCCTTCCAGACCATACCCCTCATTAAGGTTTATGCTATCATTGGAGAACCTGTTTATTCCAATCATAACCTGGGGTTTTATAAATTGCCTGAATTTCCATTTTCCGACTTCAAATAATCCGGTATAATAATTTATTCCTGCCGAAAAAGCTCCCTGCTGGGTATGACCAGCATTAAAAAAAGTTCCGTACTCGAGATTGGAACTCAGGTATCCCCATGGATAATAATTACCGGATGAAACACGTGCGCCAATATAGAAACGGCCGAGATTATTCTTTTCCTGGTATCCGCCTGTCAGGCTGAAAACTTTACCAATGGGGACATCTTCTGTCAGGCCAAATTTAAACACATATTTATCCTTCACGTATTTTCGTGATGAGATGCCAATACTTCCCAGGTAAAAGTTTTCGTTGGAATACTTATACTGCAAATCAAAGTTTTCAATTGGCCTTTCGAGATAATGGATCCTTAAAAAGCGCAATGCAGATATAAAATTAGTTGTGCGGTTATTTTCAGAAAAGCCTTTGAATATTTGCCGGGCGCTTCCCGCCCAGAAATCCTGTGTTTTGTAATTAAATTTCTGGTGAACATAGTTTGAATCAATGTTAAGTAACGAATCCCTGCGAAATTCATTGGCCATGATGATGCCCGCCGCCCATTTAGCATACGGTGAAAAAAAAGGACGGTCGATAGCCACATACTTGTTGTAATTATCGAATTTATCCCTGGCATAGTTCAATCTTGTGCTGATATAGGTATTGCGAATATTAGGAACGTAATAACTCGTGCTGTAAGCAAACTCATCCGGGTTATTATACCATGTACCCCCGTTTTTAAATTCATGTCCCAGTCCCATAAAATTATTATCCGCTAATTCAAGCGTCATGCTTGAAGAAGAATATCCAAATCCCGGTATAATGCTCCATCGGTCTAAAGAACGTATGGATATATCAACCGAGTCGGAGCTTTTTGAGCCGGATGTAACTAAAAATGAAACATCAACCACATACCCCCTGCTTCGGACTAACCGCTCTGATTCTTTAACCAGCAATGAGTCAAATAGCTGGTTTTTGCGGATTAATAAAAGGTTCCGGATTGTTATTTCCCGGGTTTTGATATGAAGACTATTTTCGGCCTTTGTTAAGAAGTTTTGTTTTTTTATCGTGGTATCTGTCATGGAATATCCAAAGGGGTCAAGAGTTTCTATGGTAATATTCCTGATAATTTTCCCTTCAAAGGCGCTGTAAGGTTTTTGAATCTGCCCATGATAAGTTTTCCTTTTCCCTTTCTTTATTATTACGACAGGCGCTGCAGGTTTAAAAATCAAGCTGTACATAAGCTTTGTGAACTTGTTATGTTCCGACAGGGTTTCAATATCCTCATAAAGTTTGGATGAATCTGCTTTGGTTGGAGTTACTTGTCCAAATGCTGAATCAATTAATGAAAAGGCAACATAAAATAGTATGAGGAAATATCTGAGCCGCATTTACATGTACTTTTTGAATAATTAAAGGTTGCCGCATTGATTCCGATAGTTTTTTTCTACAAATAGCTAATTTCCAACATCAATTTTACTAAAATATATTCCTGACAACATCTCTGATTATTGATCCTCTTTTTATTAACCTTAACGATGTTTTTTATGGCGTTTCTGTTTCAATCCGGACTTTCTCCTCTTCTTTTGCCTTATTCTTAAAATATCTTCTTAAAAGGAAATTGTGTTTAAGAGCCTCCATATTTTCATCTAAACCCTTTGAACTATTTTTCAGATTCTCAATGGTTATACCGATATCCTGTGCAATAATTGTATCCTGCACCAGGCTGCCAATTGCACCTTGTCCGTTGTTTATTTTGGTAACGATCTCTTCAAGCTGTTGAGATACTACCTCAGCATTCGTGGCAGTGATCTCCAGACTCGACATAATAACAAAAACTTTTTGACTGGCAGTATCCATGGTTTCATTCAGTTTTTCGGAACTTTCCCTAAAGTTTGTAACGGTTTTACTTAAATTCTGAGCAATCACGGAGTCATGAATGATTCTGCCCAATGTTCCTCTGCCACTATTAATTTTAAGCATCATCTCTGCAAGTTGTTCAGCAACAATTTCAACACTGCCCGAGGTGACCTGTAAACTTGCAATAATGGCATCCGTTTCAACGGGTTCACTGGAAGTAAGATGCTGTTTTTCTTTTACCAGGGGAGATTCAGGGCTGCCCTGGGAAATTATCAGAAGCCTGTCACCAATGAGACCTTCTGAACCAATTGCTACTTCACTGTCTGTTTTAATGAACTTCTGAATTTCTCTTCTTATCAGCATATCTACCCTGACAGTGGTTGCATTAATGATACTGATTTTATCAACCGTACCTATAGTAATACCGGAGAACCGTATATTATTTCCAACTTGCAGACCGCTGACATTATGAAAAGTTGTTGTAAGTTTTATAACAGGATTGAACAGGTTTTTTTGTTTTCCTATGATAAAAACGGCAAGGATAAAGAGGGCAAGACCCCCTGCAATAAAGAGACCTAACCGTACTTTAAATTTTTGGGTATGAGTTTCCATTTTTTTAATTAATTGTGCTGATTTTTTAATTCAATATAATACTTAAATGCCTGCTGATTGTATCATTTCATCATGAAGAACGCCCTGATTTCGGGGTCAGTTGATTCTTTAAAATCATCGGTTTTACCCTCCATATAAACCTCTCCTTCCTTTAACATAATAATCCGGTCGGCCGTTGTAAGGGCACAATTGATATCGTGGGTAATGATCATCGAAGATGTTTTATATTTTTCCTGAACATCGTTAATGAGCATACTTATTTCATCAGAGGTAACGGGGTCAAGTCCTGTTGTGGGCTCATCATATAACATGATTATCGGGTCCAAAACAATAGAGCGGGCAAGACTTATTCGTTTTCGCATCCCTCCCGAAAGTTGTGAGGGCATTTTATATAATGCATCAGCCAGGCCGACATTTTCTAAGACTTCATCTATTTTTTCCTTGATTTGACTCTCAGACAGGTTCTTTTTAACTCTGCGTAATGGAAATTCCAGGTTCTCTTTCACCGACATGGAATCATACAAGGCTCCGCTTTGAAAAAGAAATCCGATTTTCTGTCTTAAAAGTCCTAATTCCTTTCGGTTCAATTCTTTTAAATCCTTCCCAAAGACACTTATTGAACCTTCGTAATGTTTCAGCAAACCAATTACACATTTGATTAATACAGATTTCCCTGTGCCAGATTTGCCAAGAACTACCAGGTTTTCTCTCTCAAAAAGTTTTAGTGAAACATCTTTCAGTACATGCTGTGTTCCAAATGATTTCTTCAACTCACTTATTTCGATAACCGGTTTATCGTTTATCGTCTTATATGAAGACTCTTCAGTCGTATGTACCGGAATGGTGTTCATAATATCATCATATCTGTGATTTGTACTGCAATTACATCCACTATAATCACCAGCAGTGAGGCTAAAACAACAGCAGAATTTGCCGCAATACCAACGCTTTCTGTTCCCCGCCCGGCATTGTATCCTTTATAACATCCAACCAATCCAATTACAGCTCCAAAAAAGAATGATTTTATAACTGCGGGCAGAAAATCCATAAAATCAATGTAATGGAAAGCTTGTGACATAAATAAAACCAGCGTTACATCACCCTTAATGTTTGCTCCTGCCCAGCTTCCTATTATACCGAAAGCATCAGCATACAGAATCAGCAGCGGGATCATAAGTGTTGCAGCAAATACCCGTGTAACAACCAAAAATCTCATAGGATTAGTGGATGATACCTCCATGGCATCAATTTGTTCACTTACCTTCATTGAGCCCAGTTCCGCACCCATACCGGAACCAATTTTACCCGCGCATATAAGAGCCGTTATTACCGGACCCATTTCCCTGATCAGGGATACTGCAACCATCCCGGGAAGCATTGTTACGGCCCCGAAATCAACCAATACGGGGCGTGATTGTATGGTAAGAACCAAACCCATAATAGCTCCGGTTATTGAAATTAGTGGTAATGATTTATATCCAATCTGGAAACACTGACGAAAGAATTCTTTAAATTCAAAATGGCCTGAGAATGCTTCTTTAAATATTTGCAGGATGAATAAGAAAACATCTGCCACATCAGTTAAAAAATTACTCGCGGCAGCAGTTGTTTCAAGCGTTTTTTCCAAAAGTTTAATAGATCGCTCTGTAGCGAAATTTTTGACTTTAATAACCGGGTCAAATTTTATCATTTCGTTTTAGCCTTTGCATGTCAGACCTGAAGCCTGTACTTAAAAACAACTTTTTTATTCGCACTTTGTTTTCAAAATTATGGCTAATTCACAGTCAAAGTGTTATATAACTTCCTAAAAAAGTTATATGATTCACACATGGATTATTATATAATTTATGTGGGGATTTATGAAATGAATAAACCTGAATAATGTAACTTTTCTCCAAAATTATATAACTCCCGTTGGCGCCAGATACCCTACCTTTCCATAGTATTTATTAATTATAGAATTATTTTCAAATGAGAAAAGTAGAAGTGCAATACACGGCCATGCACAGGCATCCGGGATTTTTATCATGCTCAACCACAAGAAATAACGACCCGTTTTGGGGAGGTAAACGATATTGCGATTTACATACCCAATTCAATCAGACGTTTTCAATTCTTTCCTTTGAGGTCGCCAGACAGGAATATCTGATCGGGAAAAGTACCGATCAAAAAAACAGGAAAAAATTTATCAGGACAACGCTGTTTATTAATTAAAAGCAACGTCAAAAATAAACCGGATAAAAATCAAAAACCGTCTCTGTTTATCAGGGACGGTTTTTAATTGTGAAGAGCTTGTTGTTAATCGGAGAGCAAGTTGATAATTTATTTAGTAACGCAAGTTGCTACTTTTAAAAAGTTTATAATTTAATATTTTTGAATATATAACAACTTGAGTTAAGTATAATAATGCATTATAT
>CAYGFI010000081.1:0-20860 GCA_964349045.1 uncultured Chitinophaga sp. | reverse complement strand
CCAAGGCGCGGTTTGAATAACGCAATAAAAAAACGAATATAAAAAAACCGCGTTCCCCTTGCGTCTTTGCGTAACCGCATGCGGTTTCTGCGCTTAATCCTTCATCCAAAAAAGTTAAGCGCGGAATCCCGCTCCGCGGGCTACGCTAAGGCGCGGTTTGAATAATGCAATAAAAAAACGAATATAAAAAAACCGCGTCCCCCTTGCGTCTTTGCGTAACCGCTTGCGGTTTCCGCGCTTAATCCTTCATCCAAAAAAGTTAAGCGCGGAATCCCGCTCCGCGGTCTACGCCAAGGCACGGTTTTAAAAACGCAATTAAAAACCGCGTTTGCATTGCGTCATTTGCGTAACCGTGAAACGGATTCTGCGCTTAATTCTTCTCATTAAAACCGCGTTTGCATTGCGTCATTTGCGTATCCCGCAAGGCGGGATTCTGCGCTTAATCGCTCTCATAAATACTCAATAATAAAACAGATGTCCATTGCACTTAACTATTTTTTGCCTGCAATCCAATTCACCAACCCCTTTTTACTAATAATCTCCATCAACTTATCCGGTAACGGTTCGAATTTGAAGGATTTACCTGAAATGATAAGTTTTCCCCCGATGAAATCAATATCCACATCGTCTCCGGCACGATAGGCATCTACAGCTTCCGGAAATACGATTAGCGCCAATCCCTGGTTTATGGAAGAACGGTAAAAAATCCGGTTTACCGATTTTACAATAATAGCCTTTATACCTGCATAGGCCAATCCCACTGAAGGATGTTCCCGGGAACTCCCACAACCGAAGTTTTCGCCGGCAATGATGACGTCTCCCACTTCAACATTTTCATGGAAATTAGGATCAAATCCCATGAAAAGATGTGGCATAATGGCTGCAGCATCGGAGCTCAAAACATTGTAGGTCTGATTTCCGGCAAACATCTGATCGGTGTTCATATTGTTGGCGTCTTTGTAATTCCAGACCCTGTTGATTTTTCGGTTGTCGGCAGGGGAGATCTTCAATGTCTGGGTTTCCCCGCGGGTATAAGGGAAAACCTCTGCACATCCTTCCAGCCGGGGATCTGTGATTTTTCCCATCAAAGCCGACCATGCAACTGTTGCCGGAGAGGCAAGATAAACTGAAGCTTTTTCATTACCCATTCTCCCCGGGAAGTTACGGTTTGCCGTGGAAATCACGGTTTGTCCGTCGGCCGGGATGCCCTGTCCGGTGCCCAGACAAGGTCCACAGGATGAACTGAGCACATTGGCGCCCGCATTCATCAATATTTCAATCAGACCTTCCCTCATTGCCTGCAGGTATACTTCCCTGGAAGCTGGAATTACATTTAACTGAAACCCGGCTTTTACAGTTTTATCCCGGAGAATTGAAGCTGCAATCCTGAGATCTTCAATTCTGCCGTTGGTGCAGGTACCGATCAGTCCCTGTTGAACAGGTGTTCCTTCCACTTCCTTCACGGAATGAACATTTTCCACGTTGTGTGGCGCCGCAACCAATGGATAAACATCATCAAGATCAATACTAAACTCCTTTGCATATTTGGCATCAGCATCGGCCCAGATTCCATCCACTTTCTTCAGTCCGTAAAAGTCGGCCAGAACTTCGTCGGGGGGAAACACTGCATTTTTGGCGCCCATTTCAGATGCCAGGTTTGCCAGGGTCATACGGTCGGATATTTCGAGGGAGGAAACTCCGGTACCATGAAATTCTATGGACATATAATTTGCTCCTTCAGCTCCCAGCATGCCTATAATCCATAATGAAAGATCTTTGGCATATACACCTGCTTTAAGTTTCCCGGAAAGATTGATTTTCATGGTTTCCGGTACCCTGAGCCAGGTTTCACCCTGCATCCAGATTCCTGCCGATTCGGTACGGTCAATACCCGCTGCCAGTGAGTTAAATGCACCGGCAGTGCAGGTGTGACTGTCACTGCCAACGATAACCATCCCGGGTTTCGCGTGGTACGACATAATCTGGTGACATATTCCACGCCCCGCATCATAAAAATTTTTAATTCCCTGCCGGGTAACAAAATCACGGATTTCCTGGTAATCGTTTGCCAGTTTTGCATTGGTGGGAGGGGCATTATGATCCAGTACTATAAGAAGCTGGTCGGGATACATCACGTGATTCCCTTTCATTTTCTGAAAGGTTTTATAAATACTCGCGGTATTATCGTGCGTAAGGAGAATATCCGGTTTACGAAACACAATGGCACCTTCGGGTGCATTTAGAATTTTCTCAACAAAGGTTTTTGCCATGATTGATTTTTTTACAAAAATCAGTAAAAACATGATGAGAACAGCAAGTGAAGTAATGTTATATAATAGGATAGTTAAGAATAGGTTTGGACCACACTATCCGGAATTTAAACAATTACGGATTGCGGATTAATCATGTTCATCAATAAACAGGACACCTTTCCAGAAAAGATAGGAATTTTCATTCAACTCCTTTACATACACATTGAACCGGATGTTCCTGTGCCAAAAATCAGTAAACTGATATTGAAAATCAAAATCACACATGCATCTGCATTCGCAATACTCCTCACATGTATCTGAAATATAGATGCTGACAATCAAATTTTCAATAACAACGGAATCTTTTAATAAACCGCAACAATTATAATTTTTTATCACATTCAGGGTCAGGGAGTCATTATCAATTGCATAAAACAAGGTATCTGTAACATTATTAGCTGTGCTTTTTAAAGATTCTTTCGGATTTTCGGTAAAGCACCCCTTATAATCAGTTTTTTGAAGTTTTATTTCATCAACTGAATAATCTTCATGAATATTGGCAAACTCTAATTTACTGTTTTCCGGTGTTAGAATATCTAAAATCCTTGTAATTAATACTCCGGATGAATCTGTTCTGATCAGTATTTCTGATTGCAAAGGATTGGTTTTAATGCTTGCATAAGCAAGTAATTCAGCGGTTATATCTTCACACCTGTTAATCCGGTTAATTAATATTTCAAAGTTTTTGTAATGCCCGGTTTTGTCAGCATTTGTCGGAGCTGCATTTAAGTCCTGCACCAGTTTTGCAATTTCAGCATTGACAATTTCATTATCATAATTAATAAGACCGGCATTGAAGAGATTGCAATTAAGATTAAAAGGAATGGAATTATTTTCGATATCACACGAAAATACAATAATCATAAATACAGAAATCAGTGCAACGATGAAATTAGCTTTCATCAGAATATAAATTATTGTTTAATGGCCTGATGGAACCCACATGTCACATAATTATATTCGTATGTGTTTGTGTTCGAAGTACATGTGGGTTTCATATTGGTGTATTTAATTAGATATAGTACAAGATGCAAAAATTATTGAATGGGTTGCTTTGCATATAAGTCATCGGAGTAACCGTAATAGTATAGTAGCAGTTTTCGGTAATTCAATGCTGTTCCTTTAGCGGCATACTAAAAAGGCTTATATATCTTTTTTCATTGATGTCCGGATAAATTTAGATTTCGTCCCTACGAGACTTTATGATTTGCCTATAAATGATTCTCTACTCCCGCCTTGCGGGATCCCTAAAGGGACGATCCCGTCAGGGATCTAATATGGGTAGAAATAAAAGCAAACCCAAGTGCCCAAAGTCCCGTAGGGACTAAATAAATACAAGGCTTTTGGTGATGCAACAATTTTTTACCGGACAACATTGATCATTTTTGACATAAAAACTACTTAGAATTATGACTACGCAAAAATCCTGAAGTAATAAGTCATTTAAGTGAGCTATTACTAATAAACTAATTAATGAAGAAATTATTACTTTTTCACCCGAATACTTTTTTCTTTTTTGCCGGCTTCGGATTAATTCACTGAATCCATTCAATGAAGTAATGAACCATTAGGGATGTTTCCAGTACGGTAATGAATAATCCATAAGGTAATGAAATTCACAAAACAGGATTTACAAAACTTTAATTAATGGGGAAGAGATGTCATTCGTTAATTTGCTTTCCAATACAAGTATTTAAATTTTCGATAGCATTCAGATCATCTGCCATGATATACAAACTATCACCTTTAAGTAATTTAGTGGAACCATCTGAAATAAAAAATTTATTATCTCTTTCAATTAATGCGATGATAATACTATTAGGTAAACCTAAATCAACAATGGATTTATCGATACAACTATAATTTGATTCGACCTTCACTGTGCGAAAGATAGATTTGGTTTTCCATGCCAGTTCCAGATCCAATACAGATTTCTTTTTCAGGCTGACCGGCACGATAAGTTTCAGCCATCGGGCAACCAGGGGAAGGCTTGTTCCCTGAATCAAAACAGAGGTGAGGGAAATAAAGAAAACCAGGTTAAATATTGCATTTGCTTTATCAACACCGGCCGTAAGTGGGAATGTAGCTAATACGATCGGAACGGCCCCTCTTAACCCTACCCATGATATAAAAAGTTTTTTGCGTGTTCCCAGTTTAAAAAACACTAATGAAATAAATACGCTTATGGGTCTTGCAACAAAAATCAGGAGCAGGGAAATCAAAATACCCAGGCCAAGGTATGGGATGATCTGGCTGGGAAACACAAGAAGTCCCAGGGTAAGAAACAATGTAATCTGCATCATCCATGCATTTCCATCAAAATGTTTGATAAGACTCTTTTTATGAATGAAATCCCTGTTGCCAAGAACACATGCCGAGATATATACTGCCAGAAACGCATTACCTCCGATAAATTCCGTGAACGAAAAAATAAAAAACACGAATGTTAACAGGAGAACCGAATACAGCCCTTCGAACTCAAGTTTTATCCAGTTTATAACCCTGTGCATCAAAATACCCATACCATAGCCTATTATTGTACCCAGGATCATCTGACTGAAAAACATGGGGATTAAGGAGGTATAGCTGGCATCTTTGTTCACGAGTAAATAGGTGAAAATGATGGTCAGAAAATAGGCCATAGGATCATTACTTCCACTTTCCAATTCAAGAATTGGCCTGATCCTCCCTTTTAATCCGATACTTTTTGACCTCAATATGGAGAATACAGCCGCGGCGTCAGTTGAGGAGACAATGGCGCCCAATAATAATCCTTCGAGAAGAGAAAAATCGGTAAGGCTTGATAACAGAACGCCTATCGTCACAGCAGTGATAAGCACACCGAGGGTAGACAATGCAACTCCATGCCATAAAACGAGTTTGATATCGGCCCACCTGGTTTCAATCCCTCCTGAAAACAATATAAAACTTAATGCTACTGATCCGATAAACTTGGCAATTTCCGGATTATTGAAATTTATGCCTCCCAGTCCTTCTGATCCCGCAATCATTCCAACCAGGAGAAAAAGCAAAAGTGTCGGGATACCGTATTTAGTTGTTCTGCTGGCCAATAAACTGACAAACAAAAGCAATGAACCTATTAGTAAAATATTGTCAAACGTAAGATTCATACAAATGCAATTTTCTGGTATTCAAATTTACACATTTTGAAAATACAGAGTTCCATATCTTATTCAAATAGTTACAGTTCCCGGTATTGAATAAAAAAAAAGGCGTCCCAACCGGTGAAACGCCCTTCATTCTCTTAATAAATCTTATCGGGTTATTATGAGTTGTTGTGTAAATACCCCTTCGGATGATACCATTTTCAGGTAATAAACTCCGGAAATTGACCCGGGATCCCAGACAATCTGATGATTCCCGGCGTCTTTTTGAGTTTTTATGAGAGTTTCAATTCTTCTGCCTAACTGGTCGAACACGGCAATCTCAATGAACTGCGAATTAGGCAGGGAATAATTGATTGTTGTATAATCAATAAATGGATTAGGATAAACATTCATGTTATTAGCCGCATCAGAAACTTTATCAACTCCCACTGCATTTTTGGTAAAAACAAAGTTGCAGAATTCATCCGATTGTCCACTTACCGGATCAGATATTCTCAAACAAACCCTGTATCTACCCGGTAGTTGGTAATAGTGGGTAACAATTCCCGTGGTGGAATCCATGACAGTAAAAGTTGCTTTTTTGACTTGCTTATCACCAAAATCCCACTCAACCGTTGATCCGTCTCCTGAGCTGGCGCTTACAAGGTCAACCGGGTAACCGGCAACTTTTTTACCGGGTTCACGGGCTTCATATCCAAATGCTGCCTTCAGTACCTGATTTTCTGCAACATTCAGAAGTTTATAGTCATTACTGGTACATCCGGATGCAGTATTTTCAACTTTCAGCTTAACCAGGTAATAACCTTTCTCGTCATAAACGTGACTGGGATTTTGAAGTACAGATACCGAATCAGCTTTACTATCACCAAAATCCCATGTGTATTTATTGATGTTTCCAAAAGATTTATCTGCAAAATTCACGGTAAGGTTTGTGGAATCAATTGTAAACAGGAAGTTTGCCCGACAATCATCTGCAGTGCTTCCGGGAACCAGAACCCACTTACACCCCATATTCCTTATTCCTTCAGAATTGGTTACGTTAAGACAAACATAGTAATATCCTCCTTTTGAAAATGAATGTACCGGATCTTTCTCCGGAGAATTATCCGTTTCATCACCAAAGTTCCACAGAGATTCAACAATGTTGCCTGCGGATTTATTACTGAAGATAACTTCACCACTTGCATCAACCCGGTATACGAAATCTGCACTGCAGTCATTACCTAAACTGCCTATCAGCAACATTTCCTGGTAATAATCCATACAGCCGTTATTAAAGTTATAGGTATTTAAACCGGCAGAATAAATCCCGGGTCCCGGAAACTCTTTTACCGGATTTTGCCGGGTTGAGAATGTTCCATCCCCAAACGACCATAACAATGCGGTTGACTCACCGAGTATCTTGTTGGTAAAGTAAGCCGTATAGCTTGAAGAATCAATATAGGTCACAAAATCTGCCGCGCAGGTTATATCTCCGACCTGAACCGGCTGAACTACATTATCAATACATCCATTTGCATTGTCAATTACGGTTTGACCAATCATAAATAAGCCCTCCTTATCATAGATATGATCCGGATTTTGCAGCACGCTATAGCTTCCGTCACCGAAATCCCAGTAATAATAATCGACTATTCCCTTTGAATCATCCCTAAAATATACAGTTTTAATATCCGGATCTACCCGGTAGCTGAATCCTGCACCACAATCTAAAGTTCCAACCTGGATAATCTTAGACATGACATCCATACATTTACTGCTGTTGTTTCTTACAGCAAGGGTAACCTTATAATATCCGGGGAGAGTGTAAACATGATCAGGATTTTTAACGGTAGATGAACTCCCGTCTCCAAAAGTCCAGAAATAACTGTCTGCCTCACCGCTGATCTGACTGAAAAAAGAAACATTAAGAGATAGAGACAAAGGATTGATAAAATAAGAGAAATCAGAAGTAAGTGTACATGTGATTTCGCCGAGTGTTACTTCTTTGCAAATCGTCTTTGATATGGAACTGCCCTGATCAAATACTGCAAGGCAAACCTTATAAACACCAGGTGATGAGTAGGTATATGTTGGATTTTGAGTTTTTAACATTTTCCCATCTCCCATTGTCCAGTACCAGGCTGTTGTACTTGCAGAAGATAAATCACTGAAGATTACAGTCAGATTAGAGGGGTTAGTAACGAATGAAAAATCGGCCATGTAGGTGATAGATCCGGCAACTACCGTTTTTGTAATAACCGAAACGCAATTATTCAGCTGATTGACAACTGAAAGTGTCACCTGGTACGAACCACCCACACTGTAATTATGAGTAGGATTTTGTTGTGAAGAAAACGTCCCGTCGCCAAAGTCCCATGTCCAGGCTGTAGGCGCCCCGGTTGATAAATCAGTAAAGATTACAGGTCCGCTTCCCGTATAATTGAACTGCGCATCACATGAAGGGATAACCGGATTAACCGTAACGGCAAGGCTTGATTCCAAACCATCGCCACATGAATTATTCCCCTTTACAACAAGAATTCCTGAATTTGCAGTGTCTGAAAAGCTGACACTAATACTGTTCGTACCACTTGTACCAGATGCACCGGATGGTAATGACCAGGTGTATGATGTTGCATTGGAAACAACAGGAACAGTATATAAAACATCACTCTGACCCTGAGTTACATTTGCCGGTCCGCTGATTAAACCTGCATTTCCGGGTAAAGGATTTACAATAACAGCTAAGGTTGAGTGAACTCCATCGCCGCATGTATTATTTCCTTTTACGGTAATATTACCTGAAATTGCTGAAATGCCATAATTAACGTCTATGGTATTTGTTGAGCTTGAACCCGTTACTCCATCCGGTAAAGTCCATACATACGATGTCGCATCAGGAATGACAGGAACAGTATAAGTTACAGAATCCTGACTCTGACATACATTTGCAGGGCCAACAATTGCCAAAGCAGAATCGGGTAATGAACTGACATTAATTGCCAGGGTAGACAGGGATCCGACTCCGCATGAATTCAACCCTTTAACAGAAATGCTTCCGGAAACTGCCGGTATTCCAAAATCAACAGAGATATTATTAGATGCGATTGTATCAATAGTACCGTCTGGCAATGTCCAAATGTAAGAATCTGCATTTGCAATTACTGGAATTGAATAGTTTACATTTAGTTCTTCTTCACAAACATCGGTCTGACCTGTAATTGTTCCTGCAGCACCAGGCAAAGTATTGACAACTACATAAAAACCGGGCGACGAACTTCCATTTCCGCATGCATTGGTTCCGTAAACTGTAATATTGCCGGAAACGACGGTGTCAGAGAAATTAACGGTTATTGAATTGGTATTGGTACCTGATACAATTTCAACTCCCTCAGGCAGGGTCCAAATGTATCCGGTAGCCCCGTAAATAGCTGGAACAGTATAGACTACTCCTTGTTGTCCCTGGCATACAGATGCTGGCCCTGCAATAGTTCCGGCTGCTCCTGGATTAGCGCCGATTATATATCCGCTATTATCAACGAGGGGGAGAGGAACACCTTCATTCAGAGTGATGTTAGTAAGATAAACAGATGCATAAGATCCGACAATAAAGTTGGGTTTAAGATTAAACTTTAACAATGCAATTGTACCACCTGTGTTAAAAGATGAAGAACCGGAACCGGCAAAAATTAATTTTGTTCCGGTTGGATTTTTTGAAAATGTCCATCCTTCAGAAAGTGTACCTGTGGTTTCAATATCCAGATAGGTAAGATATGTGGTATCATAGTTAACGGTTGCCATTATCGAAAATACCGATTGACCGGTAGGAAGAGATTCAATAAGGATAGGGTAATAAAATGTTGGTGTTTCAGGACATGTAGCCGTATCAGGCATATTTACACGGGTATCATATATCTGAAAATTACCTGAACTGGTTGTTGCCCCAACCGAATCAACAACATTTATGGTAACAATTCCACTTCTTTTAGCAGTCATTAAGCCTGACTGATCGATTGATGCAGCTAAAGTGTCGCTAACATTCCATGTAAAAGGAGGGATTCCTCCACCCAGAGCAGAAAATTGCTGGGAATTCCCTGCTACCAGGAAACCTGATGCAGGAGTTATTGATAATACAGGTAAATTTATGGCGCTGAAATAGCCATTGGTAAATGAAGGTACAAAACTTTCGTTAAATTGTGCCCCGGTGAAATTTATTCCGGAACCTCCTGTATATTGATCAGAGACATGAAATCTAATATAGATAAGCGTACCACTCCCGGTTAATGCTGAAGTACCTGCAAAAGCAAAAGAAAGATTACCGGGATTGCTTAAATTAACTACCGGGTCCGGATAGGATTCAAGAAGGGTGCCTGCTTTTATTATTCCGACAGGAGAAAGAATATTCTGATAAAAATTAATTGAAAAATTTCCCGATAAAATGTTCAACCCGTTAAGATCACTAATATTAACCGGGATATCTATATCTGTTCCCTGCAATTGGCTAAGGTCTGAGGGAATGCTGAGTCGCATTGCTTTAATTTCAATCAGACCGGATGTGTCTCTTATCCCGTTATTATCCTCCGCCACTACCTTTGAAAACCCATACTGGATTCCTGTAAGAATTCCAACAGCATCTATTGCGGCAACAGAAGGGTTGGTAACAAACCATTGAAATGGGGGAGTTCCTCCCGAAACATTAAACTGCAAATGCTCTGATTTGGCGATAGTCCCGTTATCCGGATAAATGTTAATGGATGGAGGAGAGGCAATATTTATATAGCCATCGTCAAAGCTCATGGCGGGGAGACCTTCATTAAAATAATTATTTGCTGTACCAGAGAAGTTTAACCAGGATCCACCGGATTGTATTGCTTTAAACTTTATATAGATAAATATTCCACTACCTGTTAAGGGTGTTGAGCCTGCGGCAGCAATGGTAATTTTTCCCGGAACGGTGGTATTTACAGCAGGGCTGCCAAAAGATGCACTGATAGTGCCAGTAATACCAACAGATATGGGTTGAATATAATATTGATTATAAGTAAGTTGTAGTAGATAGGCCAAGGCATTTTTTCCTGTAAGACTACTATCAGCATAAATGGGTATATTAATTGTATCCCCCTTCATAGCTGAAGCATCCGGAACCCGCATAGCAATTGTCTGAGCTTGCACCCACCCACTTGCTAAAATGAATTGCAAAAGAAACAAAAGGAATTTATATTTTCTCATCGTTTTTTAATTTGAAGTAAATGGATTAAACATTCTTCAAAAAAGTTTCCGTCCTTATCACTCAGATAAAGACGGAAATGCTTTTTTATCTCACAACTTGTAATATCTGTGATTGTGAAATACCATCCACTGTCAACCTGATCAGATAGGTGCCATTATCAAGCATGCGACCCTGATTTGATATGGGTAACGAATATTTCCCTATATTTCCGGTTTCGTTTACCATTGTGGTGACTTTTTGTCCCATAAAATTGAAAACATCAATGGTTACCTTCTGGTTGTCTCTAAATAACTGATAGGTAAGAATTGCATTTCCTGAGGAGGGATTTGGATAAACCGGTAACATCTCTCCCTGCATAATTCCATTGAAAGCAGCAATTCCCGTTACGTTACCTGCTATTGCCACTGTCCCGTTAACTACACCGCTTGTAAGATTGGTTTCATTAGCCAGAAATTTATTTACAGTCAAGGCAGTTGTAACTGAATTGCCATCGGGTAACAGGGTCTGGAAGGTTAATTTTACAAGTATGACATCAGATTCCAATGCAGATATTCCGGCCATCGCGATGATCAGTTTTCCGGTTAATTTATCGTCTTTAAAAACCATGTTCATTCCCGGAATCATATTGGTGATCTGGCTTACGCGGAGGTATACCGGATCGTACTGAAGTCGTATTTCAGCAGCAAGGATTCCGGAAACATTCGAAAGACTCAGTGGAATAGTGACTTCCTGTCCATTTTCAACATTTTCACTGCCAACAGATAATTGCGGATTCGTACTAAACGAAAAAGTTGACTTTTTCAACTCAGCAGGAAAGGTCTGCACTAATCCAACTGTATATTGTAAAATAAGTGAAGCATCCAAAGCTGAAATACCTGCAGAGCCGCTTACATCAGCCACCTGTTGCTGTATGCCGGTAAGGATTATGTTCTCAACAACACTTTGCAAAACAAGCGATGCATCATAAGCCTGAACAATGCCATTCAGACTGACATCACCCATCAGAGGATTTTCCGCACCCATTGATTTCCAGGGAGAATAATTTACAGATTCGGTAACGATTTCCTGTTCGCTGGTACCGTTTCCGGAGGTGTTGGATTGGATAGGTCCCAGATTACTTCCCCACCACGAATTGGTGGCATTTATCACAAAAGATTTATCCACGTTGTTGATGGCAAAATAATAATTGTCATTGAAATCTGTATTGCTAATAACCGGATTGGATGCGGCAGAAGCATATACGCCATAATAATTATTATTCAGATTGCTGTTTTCTATTGTCGGGCTTGCACTTGTAGTTTTAATTGCCTGATCAGCATAGCGGATAATACAATTTTTCAGGTGGCATAAAGGATCAAGAGATTGGTCTTCAAAAAACATTCCATACCAGTTACCCCGGGCAGGAGATGTTAACATGCTATCAGAGTTGGAATCACCGCCATAAAAATCATCCAGTATACTGGTGAAAACGATAGTACTGTCCGGAGAAGCGCCTCCAATTGCAGAAAAACCTTTGGATATATCTAGCCTTCCGGGATTAGACCAATAATAAACAGAAACAGAAAACTTACAAACAACTCCCGGGCTAATGGTAAGTGTAGCGCCGGTTCCTACATTATAATCATCAAAATAATATGGAATATTGATCACACCTCCAAAATCTCTTTTTGGCAAAGTAACATCCTGTGTTAAGGTTTCATTTCTTACTTTAATTACTTTATAAGTTTTGCCTGAAATAATATTATTGGTGGTAGATGCAGGGTAGGAAATCAAAGATATTTGCATAGGGTAATACTTCAGATTATGGAAAATGCAATTGTCTATTTTAGGAGCAGAAACACCGTTCATATCAACCCCATAATACAGATTTTCAAAACGAACCGAATTTATGGTTGGTGAAGCGCTCAATGTTGAAATTCCTGTATTTCCATATTTAAAAATAACATTATTGATTGCACTGGAATCATCACTTACATCAGTAAAATTAATCCATGTCCCCCCCCAGACCGGATAGTAATAGTCAATTGGATCCGGAAGAGTAGCTGATCCATTCTGGTTCATATCACCTGGATTACCATAATTGTCATCTTTATCATTTGTGAAAACTACCGGATTCCCTGGTGTACCTTCAATATTCAGACGACCATTTACTGTAAAACCTGTTGCACTGGTTGCTTTAAATACAACACCTGCAGGAATTGTAATTTTGGTACCAGAATTAATTGTAAGGGTGCCACTCAGTAAATATGCAATATTATTATAACCGGCGAAATTTCTTATAGGTACTGTAGCCGTTTGTGAAAATGTTTCAGGAATTACTGATAAAGCCATATACCCAACATTAAGCGCTGTACAATTGGTAAATGCAGGATTAGAGAACATGCTTAGTTCAACCGGGGCAGATGTAATATTATAAAACTGGGTATTTTTAAAGTCAGGATTTGCAGATCCGACAATGGTTGCTCCAATGGTAGCCTGCTGAATTATACAACTATCTATGGTTGCATGTGAATTTTCAATACGTAAACCTGTTGCAGTATATGAAATCTCACAGTTTTTCAATGAGTTAACGGTATCAGAAACCTGGCTGTTGTTTAATATTTTAATCCCACCCGGGGTCCCATAATATTCATACCCCCAATCTCCTTTTTCAGGTGTTGTGGTATTCCCGTTATTATTTGAATCGCCTCCTTTAGAATCGTCTTTGAAGGAAGTGAAATAAATCTTATTGGAGGGTGTTCCATTTGCGATTAAATTACCCTGAACAATAATATTGGCATAGTACCAATAATCAGCGCGGAATTTAATTACCACCCCGGGTTGGATGGTTAACCTTGCATTACTGGATATTATGAGTTGATTGATTATATAAGCAATATTAGTGATACCTGCTACATTTCGTGATATAAGATTTGCATTTGATGAAAGAGTGCCTTCAATTATTTTTATTGCCTGGCTGAAATTTGAAACAAAGGTGATATTGTTAAAAACAGGATTTGAGGTTAATGACATGGCAATCGGATCCTGATTGCAATTTTGAATCGTAACGGTATCAATTAACGGGGTAGAATTACCGTTAACATAAACGCCATAGTTAGCAGTATTTGAAATGGTAGAGTTTTTAAGTGTCCCACCTGCATTTAAAAAGCTGACTCCACCTTCGCTGTTACTACCGGCGTATTTAATCCGGGTATGATTCAAAGTACTGAATACATCATCACTTGTTGATCTGAACTTTATTGCCCCCCAGTTTCCCGGATTAGGTGTAGTAGCATTTCCGTCGCCATTGGAGTCAAAAGGATTTCCTTCGTTGTCGTCATTCAAAGAGGTAAATACTACCTTTTCGGTTGGAGTTCCGGACGTTTTAAAGCCCCCATCAACATATATATTGTTATTATTCATTTTAATAACCACACCGGGTTCTACATTAACATATGTTCCGGAATTAACAGTCATATCAGCTAATAAAACATAGGTAATGTTTGTAAATCCAGCCAAATCACGTTTTTTTATTGTACCATTTAAACAAACATTTCCACCAATTAATCCAATGGCACGCCATCCAACATTTGTAAAGGAAAAATCTGATAGGGCAGGATCCGATGCTCCTGAAATACAGACAGGTGTATATGTAATATTAATCATTTTATTGTTTGAAAGGACCGGGTTGGATGCTCTGTAGCAGGATATCCCGTACCTGAGGTTTTCGAACTCGCAATTGGAAATTGTCGGACTGGCATCAATCATGGCAATACCGGTTTCATTCAGATATTCAGTTGTACTGCAGGTAGTAAAACCATAATAATAAACACTGGCATATTTAATACGGCAGTAATCCAGAGTACCGGCGCTGCCGGGGGTAAATATAATACCTCCGATATCACCAATTACGGGTGAAGTTATGGTGCCATCTCTGTTGGAATCGCCCGGGTTACCGTAATTATCATCTTTTGCTGACGTGAATGTAATCATACTGTCAGCGCTGGCAATAGCATTTAATGTACCTTGTACCAATATCCGGTTATAATATCCTCCAATAGACTTCAGAACAACACCTTTATTTATAGTTAACGTTTTACCAGCCGGAATAATGATCTGATCCAGTTGCAGGTAAGTTATGTTTGGAATTTCGGTAAATGAGCGTATTTTAAGCGTAGCATTTGCAGTAAGGGTGCCGCCTAAAAGTCCGATCGCGTTGTATGCATTATCGGAAAAGGATAATACGTTATTGCTCATGATCGGGTCTGCTTCGAAGGACATAGCAATAGGGGTTATCTGGCTTGACCCGATGGTGTTATTTGTAAAAACAGGATTTGATGCATTTTGCATAAATACCCCATAATAATTGTTTGAAATATCACATGAATCGATTGTAGGACTGGCATCATACATCGAAATTCCACCGGTATAATAACCGGCATAACGAACTTTGCACCGGCGCATCAGACCGGTAGCATCAATACTTGTGTTATTAAATCTGATCCCATACCAGTTTCCCCAGCCTGGAGCTGTGGTAGAACCATCGCTATTGGAATCTCCACCCCAGTTATCATCCCGGTATGAGGTAAAAAAGATGGATTCACCCAAACTGGCATTTGCGATTAATGTTCCATTAACTGTTAATTGGGTATAATCCTGAAATTTCAAAATATTTGTTGAGGCCACAACCAGGCTTCCACCTTCATTAACAGTCATACCATACTGAAAATAATATGGTATATTTAAGGCCGGAAGTGTCAATGCATTAGAAAAATTACTAAAATTCATGTATGCCACCGATTTTGTGTTCCCAGCAAAAGAATTGACCCCGCTAACAGTTAAATTTGCGGATGCAACATAAGTAATTGGCCAATTACAGATACTTATATTAATATCCGAAATACTTACCATTGCATTATTATTTAAAGAAATTCCATTTTGGAAATTCTGGATATTCACTCCGGATATGGTTGAATGTGAATTTGAATTATTTAATATTCCACTACCGTAGGAAGCGGCTGAGGGACTATTGGTATTGATATTTCCTCCGGAAATATTAAGAGTACCGTTGGATTCAACGGTAACACCATAAGTGGTAATATTGGTAATATCGGTATTTGTTAAGGTCGCTGTCCCATTATACACGTATAATTGGTTAGCATATTGAATCTGGCAGGAGTTTAAAACCAGATTTCCTGAATCCGCAACTGTGGAGCTACCCACTTGGATATATCCCCAGTTACCCGGCGCCGGAATTGCGTTATTCGACGTAAAAACCACTCCGGTTGCATTGAGGTTTCCATATAAATACAGGTATTGACTATTATTAAATTTTACCGTTACCCCTGATTCAATGGTTAGCGTAACACCATGATTAATAGTTAGAGAGGAAGTTACGATATAGGGGCTATTAGCCAGGTCCCATGTGCTGTCGGTGGAAATAGTTCCGGATACATCGGTTGCCAGAATGGTATGCATACTCATAATTAAGGCGGCAAATAAGATTAATAGTTTTTTCATTGTTTTTTAAGTTTATTTTTTACCTGAAACTTTTAATAACAGTTATTAATTGGTTTGAATCCGTTTGATAAAATAAATGTAACTATCTGAATATAACAGATATTAAAGGGATATATAATGTATATATGGACGTGCAATGTTAACAAATTTTATTAATAAAAAATATTAAGATCAAAATATCTTTATTATGAGAATTTCAATTTTTGATAACACAAACACTATAATGACCAAATTAATAATATGAAGGTTGCACCATCCCTTGAAATAAATTTTGTTTTGAGGATTAAGTTACTACCTGAAACATTTATACAAATATACACTGCTTTAAACAAATGAAGCCGGAAGTGGTTCAATTTTTTCCTGCGAAAAAGTAAAGCAGGAAGCCGGAAGTATTCTAATCTGGTTTCCTGTCAGGTAGTTATCTGGAATTTGGTTTATTTCTTTTCCTCAGTTTTCTTCGGTTCTTCCTTCTTTTCCTCCCCTTTGATCTTACTTTCTTTTGAAAGATCTTCCATTATGGATACCATCTCGCCCTTACCGACATTCATGTCTACACCTTTTAGTACATGCAGACTATTCTGACCGATATAGTAAGTTTTATGGATGTTATTGAGTTGTATCATCGTGTCACTTTTAAAAATTTATCTCCTCAAAAAGTAATGCCATGACAATAGATAGAAAATCTAAAAACGTGAAGAGTTAAAGTTTATTGATTTAATGGAGAAAATTATTTTTACTTAATGTCCTTCACGCATCTGAATCCCCCATGTGGAGTTCCTGAATCGGGTGTCGATTTCATGCGGGCTGAAGCGCGGTATCCGGCACAATATGAATCATTGCATAAATAGGAGCCTCCCCGCATTGATTTCTTTTGTGCATGTGGGTCCATTGGGTCGTAACTTTTAGCAGGTCCCTGCGGATTGGCAGCAATTTCAGAAGCACCGAAGCTTTTATAATAATCGTAATGGTACCAATCGTTGCACCATTCCCATACGTTGCCGGCCATATCAAATAATCCCCAGTCATTTGGCGGAAAACTCTTCACGGGCGCCAGGTCATAGAATCCATCCTTTGTGGAATTGTAATTTGGAAAATTGCCCTGCCAGCTGTTTGCTTTTATTTCTCCTTCATCAATACCCTCATTTCCCCAGGGATAAATATATTCATCGTTACCGGCGCGGGCAGCGTATTCCCACTCTGCTTCGGTTGGTAGTCTTTTTCCCGCCCACCCGGCATAAGCTTGCGCATCAATCCAGCTTATATGTACTACCGGAAAGTCCTCCTTTCCATTTATATCGCTTTCAGCGCCAAATGGTTTTTTCCATGATACTCCTTTTGACCATTTCCACCAGATCATGTGATTATCCAATGGAACCGGATGATCTGGCGGGTTAAATTCGAGAGATCCGGCAACCAATATATCGGCAGGGGGCTTTGGAGTTCCGGACGGTAATGATTTTTTCATTTCTTCCCAGTCAGGCGCTTGTTCAGCAATGGTTACATAACCGGTTGCTTCTACAAACGCCATAAACTGCCGGTTGGTCACTTCGTGTTCATCCATGAAAAAACTGTTTACGCTTACCTTATGGTTTGGAAATTCATCAGGTCGGGCAAACGTATTTTCCCGTCCTCCCATGGTAAAAACACCTGCCGGTATAAAAACCATTCCGGGTGGAGGCTTAGTTATTTCAGCATCCGCCTGTTTCATTATAAGGTCATATTTTGTATTACCCGATGGAGAAATACAACATGAGAGACTGTCTTTTTTTTCTGTATCGTGTTGATTTGTTTGCGTGGAATTGTTTTTACATGCGGAAAATACCATGAAAAAAATTATTATAATGAAATTATAACGCATGGATAAATTATTATTCGTGTATTAAGTTAACTGATTTGTGAGCTGTTTGTTCAAAAATTATATCAAGAGATTTATTCTTATCCATTTATCAGCCAGCGGCTGATTCATAATCTCATTCGTCGGTTCAAAAAACCATTTTTCTAGCCCCCAAATATTTTATAACTATCCTTGAAATTTATTACTTCAATTTCATTTTTACTGAAAGATAATTCTCCGGAATAGATCATATACGCTTTAGTTATATTGGGAACGGTTCTTTGAAAATACCTGATTCCGTCAAGTAAATGATCATTAAAAGTCATTGCTGATTTTATCTCAATGGGTATCAGGCTGTTCTTACTTTTATAAATAATATCTACTTCATTCTGGTTATTATCCTTGTAGAAGAAAATATTATGGTCTTCCCCTTTGTTCAGCCTGGTTTTTATGGCATCGACAACAACCATATTTTCAAATAGCTGACCCAAAAGAGGATGACTCGATACCTGATCCGGGTTTTCAATTCCAAGCAGATAAGAAACCAGACCGGTTTCGGTAAAAAAGAGTTTTGGAGATTTAATTATCCGTTTTCCAAAATTCTCATAATATGGAAAAATTCTTATAATCAGAAATGATGCTTCCAATACCGATAACCATTGAGCAAGTGTTGTTGAGGATACACCAAGATCATTCGATATTGAGTGCAGGTTTAGTACTTGTCCTACACGTCCCGCCAATAATCGCATAAAATTTTCAAAATGTACAAGTTCCCTGACTTTTAGTAACTGCTTCAGATCCCTGTCAACATAAGTCTGAAAGTAATTCCGGTACGCTTTGAATGGAGTAAGTTTATCGTTGTAAACCCCGGGCAAAAACCCTGTTGAAATAAGTTCATCTCTTTCTGTTTTTATTCCGGCTGAAGCGATTTCGTTTATTGATAATGGAAGTAAGCGTAATAGCGCAGTGCGGCCTGCCAATGACTGAGAAATAGCCTCGTTTAAGCTAAACTGATGACTACCTGTGATAATGAAACTACCCTTTTCCGGCTTTGCATCAACCATGACTTGTATAAAAGACAATAATTGAGGTAGCCTTTGTATTTCATCGATTATTAGGGGTGTTTGATACATTTTGAAGAAGGCATTCGGATCAATTCTTGCAATGTCCCTAATTTCCGGATGTTCAAGATTGCAATAATTGTAATTGGGAAAGGTAATTTTTGCAAGCGTGGTTTTACCTGCCTGCCTGGGTCCGGTAATAGTTAAAACCGGATATTGCCGGCTAAGATTTAACAGTTCCTCTTGTATTTCTCGTTTTATCATTTGCAAATATACATTTTTCAAGTACAACTTGAAAAATGTATAAATATTTTATTTTCAATTTGCCTCAATAATATATCTCTCCGTGTTTCCGTCGTAAATATTTTTAATACCACAGAGACAAGGAGATCGCGGAGTTTCAGAGAAAAAATACTTCAACAACAAACCTCCGTGTCACTCCTTGCCCTCAGTGTCTCCGTGGTAAATTCATTCGACCATCAATTTCCTACTCGCCCTAAACCCCTCCACCACCACCTTTTTAACCACTTATCCATACCAAACCCAAATTTTTTATAGTTTACGGGTTAATATCCATTGCCATACCGGAATAACCTGAATTGAACAGTTGTCTGTTTCAATAGTTGCTTCTTCATCGTAAGATATTATGGTGGCCTGCTTTATTTTCAGCTCACGCATAGCCGATTCAAGAGCGTCTATCTCACGCTTTTTTGTCTCAGGGTCCGAAAGTGAATAGCTAACTTGTATAAGCAGCTTTTCGTCTGGAATATAAAAATCAACCTCAAGCTTCCGTTTAAAATAGAAAAGTTTTTCATTATACTGCTTGTAAAGATGCAAAAACACAATATTTTCAAGCAGTTTTGCAGGCTGATCGATAATAAAAAGGTTTAAAATGCCCGGGTCAATAAAGTAATATTTCTTTTTTGTTTCGCGTTCTGTGAAATTTGAAGCAAAATTATGGAGTGGAAAAACCAAATAGGAATCAAACAGATGACTCAGGTAATCGGTTATGGTATTACTGCCTACTTTATGCCCGGTAGAAATTATCAGGTTTTTAATGCGGTTGATGGAGGTTTCATTATTCACACTTTCTGCCAATTTTTTAATAAGCAGCTTAATAATATGCTCGCTTTGCAAGCGGTTGCGGGCTAATAAATCGCCATAAAAAACTTTCATGTAAATGCTGCTCAAATACTCCTTGGGGTTCTGGTATTTCGATATTTCCGGAAAACCACCAAATTGTAAATAGTTTTCAAAGTGTTTCTTTATTTCAAACCGCTGCTTCGAAAATTCAAAGTTTTTTTCTGGCACAACTTGCTTAAAAGTTAAAAATTCATCAAACGACAAGGGATATAACTCTTTAATTAAATATCTGCCCCCTAAGGTAGTTCCAATCTCTTTACTAAGCATTTTTGTATTGCTTCCGGTGATAAACACCTGATATCCATTATCTGCCAGTCGCCTTGCATATTTTTCCCACTGATCAATATTTTGAATCTCATCGAAAAACAACACCGGCTTGCTGGCATACAATTCCATTCCGCAATCCAGGATTAAATCGAAATGGGAAGCATTGAATTCAATAAACCGTTCATCCTCAAAATTTATATAGACAAAATTTTCCGGAGGCTCACCTTTCATTAATTGTTGAATCTGCTGATACTGCAAAAAACTCTTTCCACACCTTCGAATTCCACAAAACACATAGTTAGCAGCAGGTTCCAAGGATTCTTTTCGTGAAATTAGTTTCAGGTTCAAGATAAATTCATGATTCTCAACAATTATTTTCTTCAGTGTAATTTTATCCATTACAT
>CAYGFI010000080.1:0-21364 GCA_964349045.1 uncultured Chitinophaga sp. | reverse complement strand
AAGTTGATTCAGAGTTGTTGAAAAACAGATTGTTTGATTAAGAACCTGCAATTTAAACACCTAACCATACTTCTGAATCTTAAAACGCGTTTTTATTTCATCATCAATTTCAACATCTTTCCCGTCGCTGTTGATGCGGTCGACCAGTGATATTTTATTTGCCAGGGTTTGAGATGCAATATAGTCCTTATAATTGGTTATTGCTTCATTAATCAAAGTATGCTTCTGTATTTCAATAATGATTTTATCGGTTACATCATATCCGCTGTCTTTTCTGAGATTTTGAATACGGTTTACAAATTCCCGGGCAATTCCTTCCTGACGAAGATCCTCATTGATGTTAATGTCGAGGGCAACAGTTATTTTGCCTTCATTAGCCACAAGCCAGCCGGGTATATCTTCGGAAATGATTTCAACATCTTCAGGTATAAGGGTCAGGCTCTGAGATGCCGCGGTTATAATAAACCGGCCCTCATTTTCTAAGCTCAGTATATCTGCCTGTTTCATCTCATTCACGGCAACTGCAATTTCTTTCATTAATTTACCATACTTTGGACCGAGAATTTTGAAATCCGGTTTGATTTTTTTTACCAGGATTCCCGCTGTATCATTGATGTACTCCACTTCTTTAACGTTTACCTCAGAAAGAATCAGGGACTTAACCGCATCGAACTTTTCCTTAAAACCCTTCTCTGACAGAGGAATCATCAGTTTGTTCAGGGGCTGTCTTACTTTGATGCTGACTTTTCTTCGGAGCCCCAATACCATTGAAGAAACGGTTTGAGCAATATTCATTCTTTCTTCCAGAATGGGATCGATCAGGTTTGCATTATAATCCGGAAACCGGACCAGGTGTACTGAGTTCCAGTTGTGTTTTCCTGTAACTTTATTAAGATCACAGAACAGCTTATCCATATAAAATGGCGCAATTGGAGAGGCAAGTATAGCCACAGTTTCCAGACAAGTATAAAGGGTTTGATAAGCAGAGATTTTATCCGGATTGTAATCTCCACCCCAGTAACGCTTCCGGTTGAGACGAACATACCAGTTGCTCAGGTTCTCCGTTACAAAATCCTGAATCAAACGACCGGCCCTGGTGATTTCATAATTGTCGTAGTCTTCTTTAACTTCTTTCACGAGGGAGTTTAGAAGGGAGATGATCCAACAGTCGATCTCCGGCCTCAGGCTCATGGGTATTTCTTTCTCTGCATAACTGAACTTATCAACGTTTGCATAGAGTGCGAAGAAGGAGTAGGTGTTGTATAAGGTACCAAAAAACTTACGCTTCACCTCATCAATGCCTCCCAGGTCGAATTTCAGGTTATCCCATGGTTGTGCATTTGTGATCATGTACCAGCGCAGGGGATCGCTACCGTATTTTTCGATGGTCTCAAAGGGATCTACAGCGTTTCCAAGACGTTTCGACATCTTATTACCGTTTTTATCGAGCACGAGTCCATTGGAGATGATATTTTTAAACGCTACAGAATCAAATAGCATCGTGGCTATAACATGCAGGGTAAAAAACCAGCCCCTGGTCTGGTCAACTCCCTCTGCAATAAAGGCTGCCGGAAAGTAGTCAGAGAAATCCTCTTTATGTTTAAAGGGATAATGCAGCTGGGCATAGGGCATAGCGCCTGAATCAAACCACACATCGATCAGGTCTGTTTCGCGGATCATTTTCTTTCCCGAATGTGATACAAGCACGATCTCATCAACAAATGGTCTGTGCAGGTCGAGCAGGGAATAGTTTTCGGGGGAGTTATTACCGGGTACAAATTTGGCTAAGGGGTTAGTTTTCATAAACCCGGACTTAACCGATTCTTCAATTTCGTTTTTAAGTTCTTCAACTGATCCGATGCACTTCAGCTCTTGCTTATCTTCCGTAACCCATATCGGTAAAGGAGTTCCCCAAAATCTCGAGCGGGAAAGATTCCAGTCAACAAGGTTCTCGAGCCATTTGCCAAACCGCCCTGTACCGGTCGATTCAGGTTTCCAGTTGATCGTGTTGTTAAGGGCGATCATACGGTCTTTCATGGCCGTTGTACGGATAAACCAGGAGTCGAGCGGATAATAAAGGATCGGTTTATCAGTTCTCCAGCAGTGAGGATAGTTGTGGACGTGTTTCTCTACTCGGAAAGCCTGATCTCTGTGTTTCAGGTGAACAACAATATCTATATCCACACTGGTTGCATCAGGCGGCAATGTTTCATCGTACTCATTCTTCACGTATCTGCCGGCGAATTCTTTATAGGTACTAAGGTTTACACTTTTCTTCACAAATTCCGGATCCATATCTGCAATTGGGATGAAGCGGCCTTTCTTATCGACCAATGGACCCGGTTTACCTTCTGCATCATCAACCAGCAGGGCAGGAATGTCGTGTTCCTTTGATACGCGGTAGTCATCGGCGCCGAAAGTCGGTGCGATATGGACAATTCCGGTACCATCTTCGGTAGTTACGAACGTACCCGGGATTACACGAAAAGCCTTTTGACCGGGATTTACCCAGTCGAGAAGTTGCTCGTAGCGGACCCCAAGAATATCGTTGCCTTTAAAATCAGCAAGGATTTTATATGGGATATTCTTATCTCCCGTCTTATATTCACCAAAAGGCAGATCCTTATTCTTCTCCGGGAAATAGGAGTGAAGCAGCTCTTTTGCCAGGATAACCGCTATTGGCGAGCCACTGTAGGGATTATAACTCATGACTTTCAGGTAATGAATAGCCGGACCCACGGCAAGCGCGGTGTTTGAAGGCAGGGTCCATGGGGTGGTTGTCCATGCGAGGATGTAGAGTGGAGTTTCTGTTCCTGCAAAAAGAAATTCGGATTTCACATCCCTGATTACCCGGAACATGGCAACAACTGTCGTATCCTTCACATCGCGGTAACAGCCGGGCTGGTTAAGTTCGTGGGTGCTGAGGCCGGTTCCTGCGGCAGGTGAATAGGGCTGTATGGTGTACCCTTTATACAAAAGATTTTTTTCAAAAAACTGTTTGAGAAGCCACCACAATGTTTCAATGTAGCGATTGTCATAGGTGATGTAAGGATGATCCATGTCAACCCAATAGCCCATAAGGTCTGTAAGTTCTTCCCACTCGGCAGTATATTTCATGACCTCTTTACGGCAGTAATCATTATATTCGGATATGGAATACTTTTTACCGATGTCTTCTTTGGTGATTCCGAGTAGCTGTTCTACGCTCAGTTCCACAGGCAGTCCGTGAGTATCCCATCCGGCTTTACGATCGACCTGGTATCCATCAAGAGTTTTGTAACGGCAAATGATATCCTTGATGGTACGGGCCATCACGTGGTGAATTCCGGGTTTCCCGTTGGCAGAAGGCGGACCTTCATAAAAGACAAAGCTGGGTCCGGCATCACGGGTGCTGATGCTGAGATGAAAGGTCTTTTCATCTTTCCACTTTTTCAGTACTTCCTTATTTATATCGGAAAGGTTGAAATTCTTATATTCGGGAAACGTTTTACTCATTATTTAACTCCATTGATGGATGCTTGTTGGAAAATTTGACAAAGTTAATAAAAAAGTGAAGAAAAGATTAAACGCGGAGGCGCAATGACGCAATTTTTAAACGCAAATTTAAACAACTCATTTTCTGAAACTTTTGCCAATTTGTGTAGCTCTATACCTCCCAGAATGAGGGCTTTGCTCAAGCATTAACTAATAGTTTAAGATTTTACTGACATTAAATTCAAATCAGGAAGAGACTTCTGTTTGTAAACTTTAATTTTTTTTAGGCGAAAAAAAAGATATAAAAAGTAGCGTTTCCTTTGCGCCCCTGCCATTGAGCTTAACTTTTACTTTAAGAGGTTTAAACGCAGAGACGCAAGGGCGCAATGAAATACGCAATAAAAAAATAAAATTTGCGAAACCTTTGCGCCCCTGCGTCATTGCGCTTAATCTTTATGCTTTTTTGAGGGTAAAGACGAAAGAGCTCCCCTTATCCGCTCTGCTTCTTACATTGATAGTCTGGTTATGAGCTTCGATAATGTGTTTTACAATGGCCAGGCCAAGTCCTGTGCCTCCCTGGTCACGGGAGCGGGATTTGTCGGTACGATAAAACCTTTCAAAGATGCGGGGGACATCCTTTTCGGCAATGCCAATTCCGTTATCGGTCACATCCACCAGAAGATTCTGACCCATATCCATAAACGAAACGGTAGTTTTTCCTCCCTTGACACCATAATTAACAGAGTTGATAATCAGGTTATTTATCACATCATGAATTCGTTTTCTGTCGGCTGATACTTTAATAGGTTTATTGTAAGCTGAAGCAAAGATCAACCGGATACCTTTCTGTTTAGCCTTCATCTCCATAATTTCATAAATCTCTTCAACCAGTTTAACGATATCGAATGATTCTATATTGAGTTTCAGTTCACCGGATTCAAGGCGGGATATACCTTCCAGATCTTCAACAATAGAAATCATACGATTGATACTTTTTTCGGTTCTTTCAAGATACAGCTTATTGATCGATTTATCCTCTATTCCTCCGTCGAGGAGTGTCAGCACATATCCCTGGATATTAAAAATTGGTGTTTTGAGTTCATGCATCACGTTTCCAAGGAAGTCTTTGCGGTATTTCTCAAGCTGTTTCAGCTTTTTGATTTCTTTAGTCTTTTTATCTGCCCAGTCCTCTACTTCCTTATTCATCTGTTTGATCATGTCCTTTTCAGCCATTTGTTTCTTCAGCTCTTTCTGGGAAACAGCAAAATCGTGGATTGTTTTATAAATAGGCTGTATT
The DNA here is from genome assembly GCA_964349045.1 of uncultured Chitinophaga sp. GTDB lineage: Bacteria > Bacteroidota > Bacteroidia > Bacteroidales > JACJXF01. Next base: position 16,593 of record CAYGFI010000080.1, on the reverse strand, counting down.
TTATCAAAAATGAAAGAGTTCAGAGTCCGAAAAATGATAAAATATCCCAGTAAGAAAAATGCAAAACTTGCAAGGATAGCGTAAATCCACCATTGTGCAGGCTGGTAAATGCTAAATATGATTATACTTCCGCCAAACAGCAAGACTAATATTGATGCAATAAGCGCCGCCAGTTCCCGGGGGGTGAACGATTTCATGATATCAGGATAAGGCAGCAAAGTTAGAATAAAAATTAATTGCAAAGGCTTTGTCATGCTGAAGCTTTGCAAAAGCGATGTGTGCGGGCACAATTTTAAAATGCAATATAAAAAACCGTGTTCCGTTTACTTTATGCCATTTGTGTCCAAGGCTCCACGTGGTCAGCGCTTAATTTTTTTCAGTTTTGCTAACAACTTTTTATTATTTTTACAAAACTCAAAACCCACAACCCATGTTCACAGGAATCGTTGAAGAAGCCGCCAAAGTTATTCATCTTGAGAAAGAAAAGGAAAATCTTCATATTACCATGGAATGTTCCTTTGTAAAGGATCTGAAAATTGATCAGAGTATTTCACATAATGGTGTATGCCTGACTGTTGTAAATAAATCCCGGAAAACTTATACGGTCACAGCCATAAAAGAAACGCTTGATAAGTCGAATCTTGGATTGCTTAAGACAGGGGATAGGGTTAACCTGGAAAGAAGCGCTATACTTAGTGGGAGGCTGGATGGACACATAGTACAAGGTCACGTTGACCAGACGGCAACTTGTACTGAAGTCAGGGAAGCGGGTGGGAGCTGGTACTACCGGTTTGAATATGTACCGGCACAGGCCGGTTACATCACCGTTGAGAAAGGTTCAGTCTGCGTTAACGGGGTGAGTCTGACTGTAGTCAACTCGAAAGACAGTTCCTTTGAAGTGGCGATTATTCCTTTTACTTATGAAATGACGAATTTTCATCAGATACAGGCAGGCACGGTCGTAAACCTTGAGTTTGATATTATCGGGAAGTATATCGCGAGGTACATGGAGAGGTTGAAAAGTTAAGCGCAAGGGCCTTTAGATTAGCAAGGCAAACGCGAATTGATGAGAAGATTAAGCGCAAGGGCGCAAAGGCGCAAGGCAAACGCGAATTGATGAGAAGATTAAGCGCAAGGGCGCAAAGGCGCAAGGCAAACGCGAATTAATGAGAAGTTTAAGCGCAAGGGCCAAGGATTACGCAAGTTTTATTATTATTTCAAAATCATAGTACCCCCGCGCCTTTGCACGTATTTTTTATCCGGGTTTTCGCCAGCGCCTGAATCCCTTATCAAACCAGCCTTCCCGAACATCCCTGATGAAGTAATCTGCCATTTTTAAAATAGTAGACTTAACAGGTTGAAAATCCACCTTGAATTCATCCGAAAATTTAGCATTACTGAAATAGGCTTTATTGCGGCTTGCATTTATTGTTTCCTGTGTCAACACTCTTTTAGCGCCAAAAATACAGCGTAAATCTTCGAGTCGCAATGCTAATGTAGCCAGTAGCGGTGTTGCTTCTATATAAGGCTCCCTGACTCCCAGGGATAAGGCGATCATGCGGAAGACCTCTTTGTAGCTGAGGTTCTCAGATGAAAGGATATAACGCTCGGCTGACCGGGTACTTTTCATTAGAGCGATCATCGCAGCGCTAACATCTTCAACGGAAACAAAACCGGTGACTCCATTCGGGTAAAATCTTAATCCCCTGAAAATATTCGAAAACATGCTTGACGAACCTTTATCCCAAAAACCCGGACCAAAAATTATAGATGGATTAACGATAACTGCCTTGAGTCCTTCTTCTATGCCCTTCCAAACCTCCATCTCTGAGTAAAATTTAGATTGTGAGTAACCTGAATTGAGGCGATCGGCAACCCACATGCAGGTTTCATCGATGAGTCCTTTTTTACCTGCTGTGCCCAGGGCAGAAGTGGAGCTTACAAAACAAAGTTTTTTTACAGAATTGGCCAGACAGGCATTCACAACGTTCCGGGTGCCATTAACATTATCAAAGATAAGGGATTCACGGTCTGCAGTATTGAAAGAAATCGTTGCAGCAGCATGGTAAACATACTCTATATTGTGCATCGCTTCCATCAGTGAGTCGATATTCCGGATATCTCCATCCACCCATTCTATATTATAAAACAGATCACCCGGAGTGTCCGAAAAATAAGAAAAAACCCTGCGTACACCATCGAGGTTACTGGTATTTCTTTTCAGCGCTCTGACTTTTTCTCCCCGGGAGGTGAGGTCAAATAATAAACGAGAACCAACGAGGCCGGTTCCACCGGTTACAAGGATCATTTTTTGTATTATGTTAATCAGTGAATGGGTTAATGGGTTAATAAGTTAATGGGTGAATGGGTAAAGGTTTCAAAAAAAGTTTTGCCATTTACGCTATTCAGTGATTTACTTATTCGCCACATAAAATTTTCAGCTAAATTTTTCAAGGTAACATTCACTTATACTTAAATATTGCAGATAGGTTATATTTTATGGGGATTAGTTTTTATTATTATAACATTGGTGTCCGGTTAAATATTCATGATTGTTCTGCAAGTCCTGATTATATATCGTCCCTACGGGACTTTGAACAATCAGGGGTTGCTTTATTATTCTACCAATATTTGATCCCTTACGGGATCGTCCCGTAGGGACAAAATATCGGTAGTAACCATGTTATAAAGAATTCGAAAGTCCCGTAGGGACGAAATATAATTTTCACCGGACAATAATGTTATTATAATTGAAAAAAAGGATAACAGATTTTATCAAAAGCCTCTTATTTACAGTAATCATTATAAACACTGGTAATACCCGCCCGGAGAGGTATAGAGTCTTTCCAGCCTAAGGACCGGATTTTGGAAACATCCATAAGTTTTTGGCTGGTGCCATCGGGAAGGGAAGTATCCCATTCGATATTTCCCTGGTACCCGATTATTTCTTTCACCATTTCCACCAGTTCGCGGATGGTGAGGTCGGTTCCTGTGCCGATGTTGATATGGGTGTTGCGGATATCTTTTACCACCCGGTCCAATTTTGATACATCATCAATCAGGTCCTTAAAATCGAGGTTTTCAAACACATACAAGCATGCCCCGGCCAGATCGTCGGAGTGAAGGAACTCCCGGCGGGGCATTCCCGTTCCCCAGAAACGAACACTCACTTTTTCGCCGCTACGTTTAATCCCGAATTCCTCAAGGGTAATCATTATTTCTTTTTCGGGGGATTTTCCCGTATGGCCCTTGACCGGGTGTTTATTAAAATCTTTTCGGATTCCATTCATATTCTTATCGAGTAAGCATTTACCCAGGTGAAGTTTACGGATTATGGCTGGCAAAACGTGTGATTTTTCCAGATCGAAATTATCTCCCGGTCCATAAAGATTGGTTGGCATAAGGGAAATGAAATTAGTTCCGTATTGGAGGTTGAAAGACTCACAGAGTTTTATCCCGGTGATTTTGGCGATAGCATATGGCTCATTAGTGTATTCGAGTTCGGATGTTAAAAGGGAATCTTCTCTCAGGGGTTGAGGAGCATTTTTGGGATAAATACAGGAGCTTCCCAGGAAAATCATTTTTTTTATCTTGTGTTTATAGCTCTGGAAAATCACATTATTCTGGATAAGCAGGTTTTCATAGAGAAAATCGGCCCTGTACTGATTATTGGCCATTATACCACCTACTTTGGCAGCAGCAAGTATGACAAAATCGGGTTTTTCATCAGCGAAGAACTTTTCGGTTGCCAGGGCATCTGTCAGGTCGAGTTCTTTGAAACTCCGGACAAGGATATTTGTATAACCGGATGAAACCAGTTTACGGTTAATGGCTGAACCGACGAGGCCAAGGTGGCCGGCGAGGTATATTTTAGAAGATTTATTCATGTGTAATTGAAATAAAAAGATAAAGCGCAATGGCGCAGGGACGCAAAGAAGACGCGAATTTTTCTGTTTTGCGCTTATAATTTACGCCCTGGCGCCTTTGCGCTTAATTTATTCATAATAGCTCTTTGAATCATGCCCCATTTCCCGAAGTGCCTTCTCGCGCTCCATAAGTTTCAGATCGCTTATGATCATTTCTTCCACAAGCATTTCGAGGGTATATTTCGGTTTCCAACCCAGTATCTGGTGGGCTTTGGTGGAGTCGCCGATAAGCAGGTCAACTTCCGTTGGTCTGAAATAACGTGGGTCAATCTCCACAATACACCTCCCTACTTCATCGGATTTTAATACCGCGTTTTGAGGAATATTACGGACCGCGCTGATATAGCCCTTCTCAACTTTTCCGGAGCCTTTGAATTCTATGTCTACTCCTGCTTTAGCAAATGACATCCTGATAAAATCCTTTACGGAGGTGGTAATACCGGTAGAGATCACAAAATCCCGGGGTTTTTCCTGCTGAAGCATAAGATACATGGCTTCGACGTAATCTTTGGCATGACCCCAGTCTCTCCTGGCATTCAGGTTCCCGATGTAGAGCTTATCGCGAAGGCCATAAAGGATCTGTGCCACCCCCCGGGTTATCTTGCGGGTTACGAATGTTTCACCGCGTACAGGTGATTCGTGGTTAAAGAGAATTCCGTTACATGCAAACATTCCATAGGCTTCACGGTAGTTTATTGTTATCCAGTATGCATATAGTTTGGCCACTCCATAAGGACTACGGGGGTAAAATGAAGTCTTTTCGGTTTGTGGTACTTCCTGTACAAGTCCGTATAACTCGGAAGTCGAGGCCTGGTAAAACTTTGTTTTAGAAGTAAGACCGAGAAGCCGTATGGCTTCCAGAAGACGGAGAGTTCCGAGTGCATCGGAATTGGCTGTATATTCGGGTGTTTCGAATGACACCTGTACATGACTCTGTGCTCCCAGGTTATAAATCTCATCGGGTTGCACTTCCTGGATGATCCGGATCAGGTTGGTGCTGTCGGTAAGATCGCCGTAATGAAGGAAGAATTTTTTATCTTCCACATGAGGATCCTGGTAAAGATGGTCGATACGGTCGGTATTAAAAAGCGAGCTGCGCCTTTTGATGCCATGCACGATATATCCTTTTTTCAGAAGAAGTTCGGCGAGATAAGCGCCGTCCTGGCCGGTGATGCCGGTGATGAGGGCTGTTTTGGACATTGTATGTAAGATATTAAGCGCAAAGGCGCAAGGGCGCGGAGGTAACGCGGTTTTTTAATTGTTTTGTGACAAAAATACGATTTATAATTTTAAGCGCAAAGGCTCAAGGGCGCGGAGGTAACGCGGTTTTTTAATTGTTTTCGTGACAAAAATACGATTTATAATTTTAAGCGCAAGGGCGCAAGGGGAAACGCGGTTTTTTATTTTCAGGGTTAAAAACAATTGATTTAAAAAATATAAATAGCGTTTTACCATCGCGCCCTTGCGCCCTTGCGCTTAACTTTTACTCAGAATCCAAAATTCACCCCCAAATTTACCGTATTCGTCTTCCCCCACCAAAACTCCGGACTATATTGAATCAGGTAATCCGCATCCCCCGAAACCTTTTTGAATACATATCCAAGGTTGATATACAGATCATTTATAAGCTGCCAGGAAGTGTTGATTTCAATACTTTGACTTTCAAAGACAATTGGAACGAAGGGTTTGATCTCTTCCCTGGGCATGGTACCCAGCGCGGTATGATCGGGCCCTTTAAGAATATCTGTATAGCTAAGCTGAATTACCATGTTTCGTATGGGCTTCCAGCCCAATGTGAAGTAAAGTTCTTTGACATTATCTGTCAGGTAATGACCAAGATTATACAGATTGGATTCAAAGGTTGTAGTTGGAACAAAATGTTTGAAGGTCAGGCCATTAGTTAGAGTATATTCCACTCCCCCGAAAAAATCGGGAATAAGATTGGTAAGCCTGAAACCTGTTTTAAGGCTGGCAAAGTTATGCTCGTCTTTGATTTTTATCCTGTCCATAGCCAGCTCATCGAGGAAAAGGGTTGAGTACAGGTGCAGGTGATTGATGTTCCTGGATGAGACATCAAGGAACATCTGTGAGTTCATATTTTGAATGCCCGAGTTCAGACTATGGTCGACAGCCTTATAGAACATCACCGGGACCAGGTAGGCAGGGTGAATCTGGTCGTAGTCGTATACAATACTGTTGCCTAATGAGATAGCCAGCCTCTTAACAGGGAAAAAGCTGAACATATTGGCAGCCATGAACTTGCTGTGATATACCTTACGGTAGGTGTTTCTGTAAGCATTCGAATAGCGGAAGGAGCGGGTGCTATCCACAATCCCGGAATTCAGCCAGGCGTGGGTATAATTGAATTCAAACCACCTGAGGGGTTTAAGTTGCAGGTCGAGATGCACAAAAGCCGGGGTATGCCCGGAAAAGATATTCGCCCCGTGATAATTTGTTCCCCATTCGAAATTATCTTTCACGAGACCGATGTGTCCGGTTTTCCAGGCATAAGTCACTCCTCCCCGGATTTCTTCGAAATCGGTTTTTCCGTCGGGTGCGATCTTATAATTGGAGCCGGCAGGTTGCTGGTCGAGGTAGGAGGGAGAAAATATTTTTGAGCTGAGGTGGTTATCGCGGAGATTGACGTAAAAACCCCAGTTCCCGAGAGTGGCAAAAGCTTCAGCTCCATTCCACCAGTGGTATTCGAAACCGTTCTGGTTTATCCAGGTGTTTACACCGGCAATGGGATTGATGGTTAAGGAGAAAGTTGAATCCCGGTAATAGAAAAGGTCAAGACGGCGGGGGAAGTTTTTATTTGGATATTTTTCTTTGTTGAAGTCCTGGAGGTAGAAGGCGAGTTCTTTATGTTGGCGGGAGGAGAGGGAAAGTGTATCTAAATCCGTTAGAATTTCAGAGATTTGAAGACGGCTTAGGGGTTTTATGGTTTGATTGTAATCGATCGGAAGTTCGGAGAGAAATGAATATATGTTGTTTGATTGGGCGTGAATGGGGATGTACTGAGCTTGAGCGAAATTCATTGAAAAGAATAGTGTAATTGATATAAAGGTTAATCGCAAAGGCGGGGAGTCGCAATTAATAATTAAAAAATAAAGAAAACGCCCGCAACTGAAGGCGCTTAAAAAAAATAGCGCCTTAGCGTCTTTGCGATTAACTTTTCCTTCAACTTTTTTATAAATTGTTGACAATGCGTTTAATATTTTCTGCCAGATAATCTGTGTTAAAGTTAATCAATAATCCTAATTTTATTTCTGTAATTTTCAGGTAGGTTAAAAGCTGCATTCTATGGACTGGAGACAGAAACTCTATTGCTTTCACTTCAATGATTACCTTATTTTCAACAATTATATCCGACCTAAAACCTATATCCAGTTTTATTTTTTCATATTTTAAGGGAATGGGTTTTTGTCGCTCAAGTTGATAATTCAGTTTTGAAAGTTCGTAATAAAGGATCTCTTCGTAAACCGACTCAAGTAATCCGGGGCCGAGCTTTTTGTATATTTTAAAGCTGGAAGAGACGATGTCTCTCGAAATGATATTTTCTTGTTTTTCCATTTGGGTAAGATTAAGCAGAAAGAAGCGAAGGCACGAAATTTATTATTTCCACCTTGCTACCTGGCTTTTATCCTTAATGGATTTAAACTGAAAATATCAGCTCCTCAAACTATAATAAATTTAAAAAATCGCATCATTTATTGCGCTCTTGCGCCTCTGCGCCTAATCTCTGCGCTTAATCTTCACCCGGAGCGCACCTTATTAAAAATAATATTTTTAAACGCCAGGAAGAAGTACTTTATATCCGTTCTTACCGGGTGTTTCTCATAGGCTTTAAGGTACCTCATTTCCGAATCCTGTATTTCTTCAAGGGTTTTAGGCATATCGACATAGAAAGGAGGAACAAGTCCGGGTTTATGCTTAATTCGTATTTTTCGGAGTTCCTCATTATATAAATTAAAGTATTGCTGACTTATGGGTCTTACGCCTACGATTTTTAAATCCCCCTTTAATACATTTGCCAGCATTGGGATTTCATCGAGCCAGAAAGTCCGGAATATTTTTCCCAGGGTAGATACTCTGAAGTCATCCTTGAATTTACCCCCTTCGCGTAATTTATGTTTCTTATAAATATAATCCTGGAGGTATTCCGCGTAAGGATGCATGGTACGAAATTTATATACTTTAATAAGTTTTCCTCCTTTTCCCACTCGTTCGAGTTTAATGAACGGGCCATACGTTGGATTCATATTATATGCCGGCTTCTTGATTTTCTTGGCGACGAAATAATACAAACGGCCAATAAACTTTTCTTCTTCCACCTCAAATCCGCAGGAATAAATACGGCCTAAAACTTCAGCCCGGGTGAGCACACGATTTTCTCCCCGTGTAAGAAAGAAATAGATCCCTTTAGTGATGGTAAATTTCGGGAAAACCCGCTTAATGATGAAATCGAGGAAATACATGATCCAGTTTAGTACCGGCCAGTATTTTCTGAGAATACGAATTTTACGGAGAGCCTTAGTTTCTGCTGTTCCAATAAAAATGCCATTTACAGGCAGTTTCCTGTTAACCGATTCAAGGAATTTGTTAATATACTGGATGTCATTAATCCGCTTGAGGTTTACGATTTTATGATAATATTTATCGGGTTGCAACTGAACGTTAAAGCGGGTGGTTGTTGAAAGTACCAGGGTATGCGGATCGCTGATATCGACAAATTTTTTTATGAAGTTAAAAGCATCATTACCGACTTCTTCATTTATACTATCACGGATGGCCTCAGGATCGACATGAACTTCTTTATAATCGATTGATTTTTGGGCTTTTCTATAGTCAGCAGATTTCAGGGGAGGATTGGTAATGTCGGTTGCATCTCCCCGGGTATGAATAAGAAAATAATGAAAATTGCTGAAGATCAACTCCGCAACCGTGGTGATGGCTATTGTGCCAAAGAGGATAAGACGTGAATAGCCTGATTGTTGAAGAGTCACAAGAATGAGTGAAATCAGAGCAAGGGAGAAAAAGTTGGAGAAGACAATTTTTTTGAGAATGCTGAACCATGGTAGTTCTTTTGAGATTTCGAATTTTTTAAAAAATAATGAAGAGGTGATCCAGATAACCACAAGAAAAGAGAAGCCGAGAATGTAAGTAGCAGACAAATAGTTCCTGGAGCCTGGTTTGTAAGCTACCATGAGCATAAATGCAAAAATGAGTGCAAGCAGATCGAGAATGAATATGATGACTGACTTACGGGGCATATTTGATTAGCTTTTGATCAGGATGAAAAGTTAGGAAAAAAATGGGAGACAGACATACAGGGCTTTTCATTAAGCGCGGATGCCGCCGGGGCGACAACGCGAAGGCGCGGTTGGAAAGCGCGGTTTTCAGAGTGGATGTAAAATGTTAAGTAATGTCGTTTAATCAGGATTCTATTCATGTATATTTCCTGTATTATTTTTTCTTTGCGCACTTTGTACCTTTGTGTGAAACCTATTCAGATCTCTGATAAGTTTCATTCTTTCGGGGCAGATGCAAATCCGAAGAACAAGCTATGATAAAAGTTCACCAGACCAAAGTTGTTCCAGGAATATTTTCCAGGGTAAGACGGTAATATTATTTACCTTCTTCGGGTATGGATCATTGCTTACAAGTAAAAGTTTTTTCACAGTGTATTCCTCTGCAAAACTATTTAATCCTTTAAAATGACGGGGATTAGCATTGGAAGTTGCTTTAACTTCAACAGCAATTTCATGATCGCCTAGTACAAAATCGATTTCTAATTGTGAAGTTGTCCGCCAATAACTAATTTGGTAATTCAAACCGGAATAGCGACAATGGGCATTTATTTCATTATAGATAAAGTGTTCAAAGGCTTTACCAAATGATTCACTTCCCATTTCAACGCGTCCTCTTTTTAGCAGATAATTAGTCAGGCCAATATCAAAATAGAAGAATTTAGATGCGCTAATGACCCTTCTTTTGGGTTTTTTCTGAAAGGATGGCAAGAATCGACCTGTTAAGGTATCCTCCAGAATCTGGTAGTACTCCTTAACGGTGGTTGCGCTGACTCCACAGTCAGAAGCAATATTCGAATAATTAACAATTTCACCATTTGAAAAGGCTGCTGTTTCGAGGAATCGTGAGAATGATACTATGTTCCTTATCCTCGCTTCTGCCATAATTTCATCTTTCAGATAACTGCCGATATAAGCAGATAAAAGTTTTTCTGAATTATGTGCAAGATAATGTCGTGGTAATAAACCATTATTTAGCGCTTTCATCAGGTCGAAATCAGGGATTTCCGCAAAAACAAGCGGATACAGTTCATAGCGGATCGCCCGGCCACCAAGTAGATTACCCCCGGTTCTTATTATATTACGCGGGCTTGAACCGCTCAAAATAAAACGGATATTCTTATTGGCCATCAACCATTGTATTTCATAAAGTAAATTTGGAACGCGTTGAATTTCATCAATTATTACCGGTTGCGTGGGATCTGCAAATTCCAATATTTCACGTAAATCAGATGGGTTGCGTTGAAAACGTTCAAATTTATTATTTAACAGAAGGTCAAAATAATACGGAACGTTCGGGTACAAGACCTTCAGTAGAGTGCTTTTCCCTGTTTGTCGCGCGCCCCATAAAAATGCACTTTCGTTTGCTAATCCTTTAAAAATTTGCTTTCGGATATACATGATATACCAAAGTTAAACTTTGAATTAACATGATAATTCAAAGTAGAAACCTCAAAAATAGTCAAATAATTAATAATGGGAGCAGATTAAGGGAATTTGTTTTAAAAATTAGTGAGTGATAGTGAGATAAGGACTAAACTTCCGATTACTCCGGAGTAAATACTATTTATTCATAGTACAATTATGCGTTTCATTTATGGATTAAAAAGAAAAAAGATAAAAGCAAAATGTAGTATAAGTGAGTTTAGTTCCTGAATTAAATCTGGTTAAACATTTGGATGATTTCAATTCTGCAGAAACAATTCTGAAAAGTCACTGATATTGCATACAGTAATATCTTCCCTTAAGCGATATTTCTTTCCGGCAGGTATAATAATATAATTTTTCACTGTTTGTAAATCATTTATTGCAATTGCAAAACTACGGGTTAAAGTGGGTGCAGAAGAGAGTTTTATTTCTAAACATATTTCCGGAATAAGACCCTTTCCTAAAACCAGATCGGCTTCAAAGCCTGTATGTGTACGATAAAACCATATATTCCAGTTTTTTCTGATCAGGGGAAGGATTTGGATCAACACAAAATTTTCCCAGGAGTGCCCTGCCATTTGGGTACTCATGAGTTGATCATAATTATCGATTCTTAATAATCTATGAAGCAGTCCGGTATCGGCTATAAATACTTTTTTTGATTTTACAATGCGCTTGCCAATGTTACTTTCAAATGGATCAATTCTGTAGATCATAAAGGCGCCTTCAAGATAATCCATATAAGCATTTACCGTATGATTAGATACTCCTAAAGAACGTGCAAGAGATGATGAATTAAGTAAATTACCCGACTGATTAGCAAGCATTTCCCATAGTCTCCGGATCTGAACAGGGGAAGCTTTTAATCCCAGCATGGGTAAATCACGTTCAAGATAAGTGTAAATAAAGTTATCCAGCCAATCTTTGCGAAACTGAGTATCATTATCTAAAACTACATTTGGAAAACCTCCCCAGAAAAACATATCTTTCCAGTCAGTTGTTTTTTTTAGTTCACTTAATATGAATGGATGCAGGTGTATATATTTTACACGACCTGCTAATGTTTCAGATGTATTAAGAATAATATCGGGACTGGCGGAACCAAGAATTAAAAACCTTCCTGTCCGTCGATCAGTATCTACTTCGGCGCGAATTTCAGGGAATAATTCAGGCTTTCTTTGTATTTCATCGATTACAATAAGTTTTTCACGATTATCCTGAAAAAAAAGTCCGGGATCCTGAATTCGCCTATAGTCTTCCACCTTTTCCAAATCCAGATAAACAAAGTCTTTTTTCCGTTCTGAACAAATGAATTTCGCCAATGTAGTTTTACCACACTGGCGGGGGCCTGTTATACAAGTTACCGGGAACTTATCCAGGGAGAAATTTAATTCGGAATATACATGTCGTTTAATCATTTGTTTTTAAACCAATCAAGGATTAACAAAAGTAATAAAAATATTGAAAAATGGAAGTTCAATTTCCAATTTTCAAAAATACATTATTACAAACGTCTATTTGTATTTCATCGCACTTTTACAAACGTCTTTATGAGGTTTTCTCAGCATGAACTATACAGATTAAAGGTGTTTAGTTAAACAATTTCGCGTTATTTTCGCTCATGTGGCACATTGGGTAAGGCCGGAGTGTCAAATGAAATGAGTCAATTCTTACAAATCATTCTTCATCAGGAACGTTCTCAGGTGTGTATGATGAATTCCCTGTACATCTCCCATTATCATTGGATCCATGCTTACGACATATTTGGGAAAATTATCAGTGATCTTTAATAATTGATCAAATTCCCGCTGTCGCGTTTTTTCGTCAGTCATCATATACGATACCTGGACATAGACTTTCTTTTCGCGGCGGATTCCAACAAAATCTATTTCAAAGGCATCAGATTTTCCAACATATACATCATATTGCAGAAATTTCAAATGTTGATACACGGCGTTTTCTATCAGTTTGTGTATGTCGTTACCCATATTGAAATTCCCGACGCAGTTCCTTAACCCCAAGTCCTCGAAAAAGTATTTTTCACCTATTTCGAATTTTTTCAGGCCGCGGATATCAATACGTTTGACTTTGTTGACGATAAAGGCATTGCTCAATGCTTTCAGATAGTTAATGATAACCATAGAAGATATATCAACACGCTGGGATTTAAGAAATTTGCTGATATTGGTTGCAGAAAATAAACTGCCCACGTTATCGGCAAGATATGAAACCAGCGTTTCAAGAAAATCAATATTTCTGATACCTTCCCGCTTCACTACATCCTTAAGGAGAATGGTGGAATATACATTCCGCAGATATTCAAATGCTGTCTCTTCATCCAGTGTCAGGTGCGAAAGGTGTGGCATTCCCCCAAACTTTAAAAATAATTTTAATGCTTCATCACTGTCTGTAAATCTGTGAAAATATAAAAACTCGGCATATCCCAGGCTATGAATCGTAAACTCAATTGTACGTCCGGATAAATAAGTTGCCAGTTCTCCTGAAAGTAAATTAGCATTGCTTCCCGTGCAAAAAATATCGCAGGCATCGGTCGCCAGCAAACTTCTGAAGACAATCTCAAATCCCTTAATATCCTGAACTTCATCAACAAAGAGATAATTATCGTGGTCTGTACGAATTTTTTCTTTCAGCCAGGAAAACAAGTCTTTCTCATTCTGAATAAAATGAAATTCCTCAAGCTCCCGGTTAATATAAATAATGTTTGCTCCGGGATGCTCTTTTTGAATGTCCTTTATGAGTTGAAGCAATAAGGAACTTTTCCCTACACGACGCTGCCCGGTAAGCACTTTGATTACTCCATTGCCTATGAATGGCCTTATTCTGTCAGTATATGCAGGCCTGTTCAGAATTTTCATTTTTTATCAATTACGATTTACATACACTGCAAATATAATTAATTTATAAAGTATAATTTATAAACTTTGTGAACCTTTGAGTCTTTGTCTTCTTCTCTTCAAGCCAAAAAACCAGGAACCCAAAATCACCCCGATGGAGTTTGCCAGTAAATCGTTAATATTAAAGGCACGGTAAGGAATGAAATACTGAAGTCCTTTGGTTATCCAGGAGAATGCCAATCCGAACAGCGCCCAGTATAAGGCACGGGCAAAATCTTTACGAAAGCTCACATCGTAACCCAGCCGGACCAGGAACATCCAGGGAAGGAAAATTCCAAATTTCATGATTCGCGTTTAGAGTAATTTTCATAACAGAATCAGGATTATAAAAAAATCTGACTCAGTACGTTAATCTTTATCCATATGAACAGATCTCGACATACCAAACTCAAATATTTCTTTGCAAATATTAGCGGACGCTTGTCCATTTCCATAAAGATTAACTATATCCGTGAATTCTTTACCATATAATAGTTTAACAGCCTCAATAATTTTTGTCGAATCTGCACCTGTCAAAATGCTGCCCCGTGTGAATAATAACCTCTAAAATTCCGGGGGACTTTTTAAATTCTCTGCTGAGAGAGACTTTGCCTTATCCGACAATGAATCTATTTTGTCGTGAAACCTTCCTCAAGAAATTGTTTAAAAATTCTGATATCCGAATCAATAGAATTTTTCTGTTTCAGGATTTTCTTCCTAAGAAATTCCAATTTATCGGAAGCAAGATTATAATTATATCCATGGCGAAATACATGTCTAAAAGCCATTAATTCACCGAGTACTAAATAGCTTTCTTCTGTTAAAACATTGGGACGAATTCCAGGTATGGCAATCTTCATTCGTATCAGAAGGTTCTTATGAAATCCTGAATCCCGTTCAATATTATTTTCAAACGTATGAGATATTTCCTTAAACAGATCTTCATAAGCTGAATATAAATTGTGCAACTGATAAGCAATATGCACTGATTTATCTTCATTCAAAGGTTTCAACCTGGCTATTTTGATAAAAATCGCTGCAATTGTATCTTCCTGATACCCTATGTATGCCCAAAGGGTTGAAAATTTTTCTTGCATTTTATATAACCTTTAATCCGGCGTTAATTATTTTATCAGAAAACAGACAGTTCTCAATTTCGATAATTTCAATAGTTCTTAAAAGTGATTCTTCCAGTTTGGAAATTATTGGAAAGTAATCAATTGCTGACAAGCCTTTTACTGCAATATCTATATCAGAGCGTGAAGTAAATTTATTTGGAATTACTATTGATCCCGTTATATAGACTTCCTGAACGTTTGAATTCTTAAAAACTTTTTTAATTTCAATTATTGTTTGTTCAAGAATTTCATGTCTTTTCTTTTCAAGTTTTTCTTTTCTTGACGCTTCAATTTCATTTAATAAACTTGTAGAGAATGGCATTTTAATTAAATATGTAATTAAAATATAATATCATGCAAAGTAACAAAACTTTGTATTATTTTCAATCCGGTTTATTGACAATTATCGGGGAAAAGCTGAACGCAAAAGATATGGTTCTTTAATATGACTGTGTAAATAATATAATACCTTTAATTTCGGGATTCGGGATTCGTGTTCAAAGTTCAAGGCAGACAAAAGACAAAAGTATATAGACAAAAGTTTTAAGCGTAAAGCATTGAGCGTGAAGTAAACTTAAAATAGGACATATTTTGTATGATACAGTTATTGTCTTATATGCAAATAACAATTGCATCTTCTATAACAGGTTTATTTGCTCCTAATGAATTATCTAATCCCAGGAAGAAATCATTTGCAATAGTCTGAATTGCGTTGTTAACATCGTCAGGATCCACAGCCTGAACATGCCAATCAACCTTTTGAAGAAGTTGAACCGGAAAACTCTTTATTCGCTGTTCCACATCAATTTCGTTAATTATTGCTTTGTTCCTGACTTCATTGAATATCTCCATCCAGTTGAACATGTAGTGGCTTGCAATTGAATATATATCAAAAATATCTTTCGGCTCATCACGTCCGACAATGGCGGTGAGCTTATTGGTCAGAATATTAATCGGAGTATCTATAAAACCGAACTGATAAGTATTTGGTTCTCCACACCTGTAATTTATATCATTTACAAATTCAATTTTAAGTACTGTCTCGTTATCTTCAATATAGTATCTGACGAAATTTTCGTAGACGACACTTTGGTTTTTTAACAAAGAAAAGTTGTTTATCAGTACTTTTTCTACATTTCTTAATGTTGAATTGAAAGTATCACTATTATTCATGAAGAAATCCAAATCCTCACTGAATCTGTGGTTAAGATAAAACCTTCCCAATGCCGTACCCCCTGTCAGATAAAAAGAAGAGAGCGCCGGTTTCAATTCCAAAAGTACCTTATCCTGAGTCAGGTAAAGCTTCCTGTAATCTTTTTCTGACATATTTATACTGCGTTTTAACAGATTCAGGCCAAAGTGTTTCAATTACTTCATCGGTCAGCAGCTTCTTCACGCTTTCTGCAGGAATGAGTTGTAGTAAAGTGTACCATGGCAGCCCTTTTATCATCTTACCAAATAAATTCTCGCGTGAATAGTGGCCTGCCTTATCAATATTGCCGTCAAGTAAATCTTCCATATCGCCTGCAGAAATGGAATAATCCCACATAAGTGATTGTAGAATTTTATGCCTCTGTTGTGAATCCATCTAATATGATAAAAGTGATGTCAAAGTTAATATACTAAAGTTGTGAAAGCAAGATAAATGACAAAAGGTTATACTGCTTTTTTGTAGCATGCTCCTTCAACTCAAGATATACTTTACGTGTATAAAACATTTTTCATTTGTGGTTTATACAAATATACAAATTGAATTTATATTTTAGTATAACTATTATTAATATGAAGTTTTATGATTAGGTATTTTATTCGGGAGACTCAAATTTCAAAATCGAAAAGTGACACCAGGTCTTCTTCTTTTCCAGCCAAAAAACCAGGAACCCAAAATCACCCCGATGGAGTTTGCCAGTAAATCGTT
>CAYGFI010000079.1:0-21414 GCA_964349045.1 uncultured Chitinophaga sp. | reverse complement strand
GCCTGACATATCACAACCCAGGGCACCGCCCTGGGCAAAAGGGCACCGCCCTGGGCAAAAGGGCACCGCCCTGGGCAAAAGGGCACCACCCTGGGCAAAAGGGCACCGCCCCCAAAGAACCAGGCTGAAAGCCTGACATATCACAACCTAGGGCAACGCCCTGGGCAGCACGGCACCACCCTGGGCACAAGGCCACCGCCCTGGTAGACAGGACACCGCCCCAATACACCAGCCAGATCCTAAAAAAACAAGAACCCCCCCGGAATAATCCCAACCTTAAATGTATCCACAGCAATACCATCCGCTGTATACCGGTAAACTATACCGCTCTGAACATGATCAATAGCATCTGAAACATAAACTTCCGAACTCACAGGATCAATCCCAAGTCCGAAAAAGAGTCTTGTTCCCGATCCTGAATGGTCAGGGATAAAAGCCTCTTCCGGCAAATGAACCGCATTTACCGGCATTCTCCAGATATCTCCATTTATAAAATACAGGGTATCTGCACTCCCGTTAATACATAACTTCGAAGGCCAGTTATCTGAAGGAAGAATAAAAATCTTCTCCACGGTATGACTCCTCGCATCGATCCTCACCAAACCCGGCTGATTATCACCATAATCACTCCCCTCATAACCACCATCACAAAGAACCCATATTTTCCCGTTCTTATCAATTACCATGGAATTTGGCTGTTGCAAAACTCCGATTGAATCTATTAAACGATCAGTTTCAGGATCAATTACCAGCACTTTATCATCAAAACTATAACAGTTCGTAAACACTTCGTCTTCAAAAACCACGAACTGCTCGGTAGGATGCTGGTAAAAATCGGGATTCCCGTTGGCAAGATTGATCTTCCCGGTAATGGTATATTGAACCGGATCAAGAATACTAATCGATTTAGCATACAGATCGCTGATGTATGCTTTTGTGTCATTGAAAAAATGAATATACCTTGGCGATTGCAAACCGGTTATTTTATGAGTAAATTCAAATGCCCTCAGGGCTGGATACTTTCCGAAATTCATCACCATAATTTTCCCTGAATTATTTAACACTGCATATAACTCTCCATTAAAAACAACAGCCGATTGCGCCACATCCCCAAGCGGAATACCGTTTTGCCGGTAAAACACATCATTTAAAACCTCACCGGTACGTGTATTATAGTAACTCAGAGAAGCATTACCGTACATAAAGTTCCCTTCATTTAAAACCAGGACACCTCGATCCTGCAATACTTTATCAATACTAAGGTTGGGTTTGTGTTGCTCCACCCAGGCCTCATCATTCATACACGATTGAGTAAATGGAAGAAGGATAAAAAATCCCCCGAAATAAATTCTGATATATTTCCGGAAATTGCTCATCAGAAATTGAGCTTTATCTGCAAACTAAAGTTCCTCCCGGGCATGGGTCTTTGCAAAATTGACCTGTACTCTTCATTAAAAAGATTATGAACCTTCAGATTCAAATCAAGCTTCAAATTGCCAAACTGCATTTGTTTTCCAAGTCCGGCCTGATTCATAAAATAGGGATAGAGATAATCTCTCAGACTCTCTTCCTGGTTGGATGTCGTGGTATTTCTCTTACTGTAAAAATTCCAGATATACGTTACGGACCAGTTATTTCGCATCAGGTAAAACATGGTATTTGCCGAATGTACCGGTATATATGGCAACTGCTTTCCGTAGGAAAGATCAAATTCATTCAGTTTCCTGCCCATATCTCTCGATTGTGTCATAACATATCCGGAACTGATTTTAAATTCAGTCTTATGTGCTCTATATGAAAACGTTGTGGCGATTTCAATTCCCTTTATATCCACCTTCTCAATATTTTCGGGGGAGAAACCTCTTACCGAATAATACCACATGATCCAGTCCTTTACCTGGGATGCGTAAACCGAAAAATCCTGGCTATAGGTAAATCCTCCCTTTACAATTCCATAATGCACTCCGAATTCCTGATCGATGCTTCTTTCAGGCTTTAGATCAATGTTTCCTCCGGGCTGGTAATAGAGGTCGTTCAACGAAGGGTATCTGGAGTTCGAAGCAAGTATTAATTTCAGATATAACCTGTCTTCGGGCAGAATATGAAACTCGGAACCGGCATGAAAAACAGGCCTGGCTGCCACATTTTCAATAAATTCAGATCCCAGTCTCAGGTTGCTGTTCCACTTTGAATTCCATTTTCTATAAATCGATCCGGAAATATGACTCTGAACGCGGGATTCGGTATAACCGGATATTTTAACTTTCTCCAGGCTTTCAACCCTGTGAAAATCAATACCGGTTGATAAATCAATTCGAAACAAGGGTGAACCAGGAAACTGTAAATCCAGCTTATTATACAAACTGGATGTTTTGCTTTCGGAATCAATTGCCTGAAGATATGACTCATCAGATAACCGGTTTTTCAGGCTGTAGGTCAGATCCATAGTATTCAGACCACTGAATGCTTTCAGATTATACTTTTCGCCAAAATGACGATATGACAACTGACCGCGTAAACTGTTATCCTCTTGCCTGTTAATGTTGTTATTCGGACCACTCTCACTGGTGCTCAACAGCGGTATGCTCCGTGATGATTCCTGTCCCCAGAAACTCATACTCAAAAAATCATTTTTACCCGGTCTGTAATGAAGTTCCTGTAAAATACCGTAATAGCTGAACCAGGCATCTTCATTTTTCATCGTGGGATAATACTTTTTGCCGGTCTCCATATCAACTGAATCTACTATATCATGATTCTCAAAAGTAAAATCATTATCGGAATGTGCATAGAATAATCGCGTTTGCGACTGCAGCTTATTATTCCCAAGGTTTATTCTCAGGTGTTCATCATAAGTTCCAAATGAGCCGGCGCCCTGCATATAACTTCCGGAAAAACGATTGTTCCATTCCGGCTCTGTACTCATATTAATGATCCCTCCCAGAGCTCCCGATGTTTCTGATAACGAACTTGATCCGTGCAACAACTCCACATTATCAATAAAAAACATCGGAATAAGTGAAAAATCGACCATCCCGAGCATAGGAGAGTTTAATTCAATACCGTTCCATAAAACTTTTGTATGCGAAGGATCAGTTCCCCTGAATGAAGCTGAAGCCATAGCTCCTCGCCCATAGCTCTTTATGAAAATTCCGGAGTGTTCGGCAAGCACTTCAGAAAGATTATTTCCGGATTTACTTTGAAGCGTAAAGGAATCCAGTCGTGTAAGGGTGAGAGAATTGTATTTCATTGATCTGGAAGAACTTATCCGGATTTCCCTGATGCTCAGAGTATCACTGAGTGTCTGCGCATATATTTCTGCTTCAGGTAGCTGAAATATTGCGAACAAAAATAGTATAAAACAGAATTTTCTCATATTCTACAACTTGCTAAACCTATGCTTATAACTATTTCCACCCGTTATCAATTCCAGGATATATATTCCCTTATCAAGATGGCTTACATCCAGCTCAAATGTGGATAGTCCGCTCCCAAATTCCCTTTCTATCCTAAGGCTGCCTTCCACAGAAAATATTCTTATTCCTGCAGTCTCTGAGTTTGGATTTTTTATCTTTAAACATTTATCACAGGGATTCGGATAAATTAAAATCTGTTCGGTCTCCTTAATGCCAAGAGGGTATGATACTTCCACTATTACGGGTTCAGAGTTCTCTACTGAAACCTCATGAGTCCCGCCCTTACTAAAACTAAGACTGAATTCACCTGTATTGGATGTGAATTGGTCTGACTCAGAAATATTGATTACTGACTGATCAACCCGTACCGCATTATGTACAACCGGAAATGGGCCGGAAGTCGCATATGCACTGCCTTCTATTGGATTAACGTCCATTTGCTCTGCACGAAAACCTGTTATTTCACCCGTAGTGATATCTTCTTTCGGGGTAATAATGCGGATAAAACTCCATGACCTGCTGTTATCCTCAATATATTGGAGGCTAATCCGATCACCATCAGCAACTTCTATCGTATCAAACCCACTTGCGAATACCAAATTATTTTTAACTGCAAACCATGTCTTCGCATAGGTACTCCCTTTTTTCGATCCACCCCATCCGTATTGATACTCCCAGTCAAATCCGATCTGCCAGACATAAAGTCCGTTTCCTCCATATTCATCCTGCCTGAAAGCAAATGAATTACCCCCTGTTCCAAAGCCTTCACTAATCAGGACGGATGCAACGGCATCGGCAAGACTTATAAAAGGCTTATCGGGATTAAATCCTGGCTCATGCCGGTCGGTAAAACGTAAAACATCGGCTTTGTTTATGGTATAATTCCTTGCAGGAAGAATGCGCTTGTTTTCATTGTTCAAAGAAAAGTTGATTTGAATAGGATCAATCCCCTGAATGATCTGAATTTCAAAACTGTCGCTCAAAAGCGGGTAATTGTGAAAGTGCAGGTAGACCATTGTTTTCCCGGCTGTTTTTGCCTTAAGTATGATCTGGTTTTCGCTTATCCCGAGAAGCTCTGCAACCTCTTCATTTTCAAAAATAATATCCGGAATTAAACTGCTTACTATTTCTCCCGTGTTATCAATAAGAGAATATTTTACAACCAGAGTTTCACCTTCCTCCACCCATCTTGTTTGCTTATCTATTAAAAGGCTTTGGGGGATCGCCACTAATATTTTAATAATTACTAATACGGAAGGATCAGAGACCAGGCTTGCCCTTATCTCAGCCTCGCCGGTTCTTTTTGTAACAATTAGATCACCTGAAACCTGCAACACATAAGGATTCAAAGATTCCCATATGATTTTTTCATCTTCAACGGGTCTTCCATTATAATAAACTTTGGCGCTTAGTTTCAAACTATCATAAAGGGCAATTTTAGATGGAATTTCTGAAGGCAGAATCATTTTCAATTTCCCGGTTATGCTTTTATCAGGACTCACATCAACTATACCCCGGATATCGGTAGATATTTCACCCAGCCACCCTGCTGATTCGTTAACCCCGGTATAAACCATAATGAAACTAACTTCCTGTAAGTCAACATAATTACCATATGGATCAACAGCCCACGATATATCGATAGCATCTCCACCGTCGCCTTCAATGATGCCCAAAGTATAGGGATTATCAGGCATTCCGGTAAAATTCCGGTTTTTTACAGGAATATTATCCGCGTAACCAAATGCATATGGGAGGGAAACATAAATTCCGTTTTGGGTTGTCACATTTCCCTTAATTCTTGATCCTGTGAAACTCAGACTTTCACCTGAAATCCCCTGAAACAACTCAGCAAGAGGATAATATGGCTGAGAATGAAAACTGTTTTTATAAACTTTCCCGTTATTTCCGAATCCATCGGTCCAGGAAACATCAGCGGCTACAGGGAGTTTCGGATTCTGATAATTTATGGAGTAGTCATGTGTGAAATCATTAGTAAAATGGGCGCTACCGGCAATTTCATACCAGGTATCATCGGGAAGTCCATTCTGATTCTCATCGTTCATGACTTTAACAATTCCTGCCTCTGCATGAATGGCTGATGCATTTCCGTAAATTATAAAATCAACACCATATGGATTATCAGGATGATTTTCAATGGGGGAGTTAAAACCCACTACAACAGTCCCACCATAAGCGCCCAGGCTCAGCGGGTTACCAATTCCGTTAACAATATTAAGGGCAACAGAAGGTGTGCCGGTTGCAGGATGGTTTATATGCTGACCCGGAGCCGGGCTGTATTCTATCAGTTTATCAGCATAAACCGGAAACTGTGCCCGTGAAAACGAACAAAGCAGAAGGATAACAGCAAACAAAAATACGGATCGCATGATCAAAAAAATTAAATTTTTGCTTAGTCAATAAGCAAGTGCGCAATCCGCTTCCGATCAGGTTAAAAATGATTCTGGAGTAAAAAATTGAATCATTCCCTGCTTTTTCACCGAAAGCAAAAAACATTTAAACGGTTTTGGCAGTTCTTCTGGCTTGTCCTGCTTTTTGAGCCTTCCCATCCTTTCTGAGTTCTGAATTCAGGACACAGATCGTAACAGTGGCATAGATTTCAATAAGCGTTGATCAGGACTTACAGCTGCGGGAACAGCTCCGGACTTGCTTTGCATCGCATTGCTTCACCGGATTCCCTTTTAATTCTGTGGTGCGGAATGCACCCTCGAAACCAAATCCTCTGCAAATGTAAAAAAAATAAATTGCCTTAAAACTATTTTTTAACGTAAAAACGCTCTCATTTAAAAAACCGGGAAATACTGACAATATACCGGCTGAAAAATTATGGTAATAAAACTCCTGTCGCTTCCTCTTAACTCAAGTTTATCAATACATCTTTGCATTAATCTCCTCTGCTTAAATTGAACACTTTTAATTTCTGGTGGTTTATAAAAAAATGGCTCTTGAAGTATTTAAAGTCTATTAAAATACATTAAAACAAATCTCTAATGTTCAAAAATATTGCACTGCTTATAAGTGTTTTTATTTTATTAAGCGTCTATCAAACTTTTGCTCAAAAAACTGATGCTAATATCTTTGGCGATGTTAAATCCGGAGGTGAACATCTCCCTTTTATTAATATTGTTATTCATGGAATCAATAAAGGTACAATCACTGATGAAACAGGACACTACATGCTTGTAAACCTGCCCGAAGGGGATTTTGAGATTACTGCCCGGATGATAGGATATAAAAGCCAGACCAAACAGGTTACCTTAAAAAAAGGAGTTACAATAGAGGTAAATTTTGAGCTGGAAGAAGAGGTTATGTCGCTTAATGAAGTTGTGGTTACAGGAACAAAAACTTTCAGGCGAAAGACAGATTCTCCTGTTATAGTTAATATCCTCGAAGGAAAAACCCTGGGTTTAATCCAGGCAAATACTTTATCAGAAGGATTGCGTTTCCAACCGGGATTGAGGGTGGAAACCGATTGCCAGACCTGCAACTATACCCAATTGCGAATGAATGGTTTAGGGGGAGGGTATTCCCAGATCCTGATTAACAGCCGGCCTGTTTTCAGTCCCCTGACCGGTTTGTATGGGATGGATCAGATTCCTTCCAATATGATCGACCGGATTGAGGTTGTACGAGGCGGCGGTTCAGCATTATACGGATCCAGCGCGATTGGCGGTACTGTAAATGTGATTACCAAAATACCCGACCGAAACGCTTATGAGGTTTCTTCAACCCATTCTGTGATCGGGAAAGATGCCGGCGATAATCAGTTTAGCGCCAATGCAAATGTTCTTTCCCCGGAAAGGAACTCAGGCCTGTCTTTTTTTGCATCCCGCAGAAAAAGGGAATTATACGATCATAACAATGATAATTTCTCGGAAATCCCTGCTTTGGAATCAAATTCATTTGGTCTTAGCTCATTTCTGAAACCTTCAACAAACCAAAAACTTGATTTTAATTTCAGCAGCCTTTATGAATATCGATACGGAGGCGAAATAACTGATAAAGCAGCATTTCTTGCTGAACAATCAGAAGAGAGAACACATAATGTAATTATGGGAGGAATTGAATATGAATTGAGTTTTAATAATAATAAAAGTACATTCATATCCTATATTGCATCACAAAACACCAGGAGGAAACATTATACCGGAATTATTCCGGAATTAACTGATATTCCGGCATACAATAATCATTTTTCCAATCCTCCTTACGGCAATACAAAAAATACAACTTTTCAATCCGGAATCCAGCTTAACCACAAACTTGAATCCTTCCTTCCGGGAGTAAATCTAATTACCGTTGGAGCAGAGTATTTAACTGATTATACATTTGATGAAATTAAAGCATATCAGTTTATTACAGATCAGAAAGCGTCTAATACAGGTGCATTTTTTCAGAGCGACTGGGAAATCTCCAGAGGATTAACACTACTCTCAGGAATTAGAGCTGATAAACATAACTTAGTTGAAAAAATTATTTTTAATCCCAGGATTTCTGTCCTTTTAAAACCATTTAAAAGTACACAGGTCAGATTATCATATGCAACTGGTTTCAGAGCGCCACAGGCATTTGATGCGGATATGCACATTGCATTTGCCGGCGGCGGTGTATCGCGAATCCGTCTGGCTGATAATTTAAAAGCCGAAAAATCTGAAAGTCTCAACGCCTCAATTAACTTTGACAATGCTACTGAAAAATATATTTTTGGATTTACCTTCGAAGGTTTCTATACACAACTGCAGGATGCCTTCGTTCTGGAAAAAGCCGGAGCAGATGAATTCGGACTGATTTATGAAAAAAGAAATTCTTCAGGATCAAGTGTTAAAGGTCTGACTCTTGAATTAAGGGGAAATTATCGCCGAAAAATTCAGTTGGAAACAGGATATACCCTGCAAACAAGCAGTTTTAACAGTTCTGTTTCATATTCTGAATCCCTGAGCCCAATGAGAAAGTACCTGAGAACTCCGGATTCTTATGGATTTTACACTCTTACTTTTAATACGGGAAAAGCGATTTCTGCATCATTAAGCGGAATTTATACCGGCCCGATGGAAATTCTGCATATAGCCGGATCCCCTGAAAATCCCGACTCGGATTTGATCTTCACCAGTCCTTCCTTCTTTGAAAATAACTTTAAACTATCTTATATGTTTACAGTCATCAGGATTAGCAGCGGTATTGAATTCTCAACAGGAATAAAAAATATTTTCAACGAATATCAAAATGATTTTGATACGGGAAAAAATCGTGACAGTAACTATATATACGGTCCTGCCCTACCCAGGATGTTTTATGCCGGAATAAAGCTTAGATCACTAAATTAATTTTTACCGGTTTAGTAAAAATATCTTCGTTTTTCTATATTTATTTTCATTGGTGTCCGCTAAAATATTTTTCAATCATTTAAACACTGTAATTTTTAAGGAATTTGCAATTATTGCGTCCACCTTGGACGGCCATATTTTTGTTTTTTGTCATTATTTCTACAAATATTTGCGCGGCTCCTCCTTCATAGTAATTACGAAGGAGGAACGCTGCCGCATAAAAAGCTGCAGAGCAGCAAAATATTTGTAGTCAAGTAATTACATGCATACCTAAAAGCTGCAGAGCAGCGGAATATTATACAAAGAAACTTTTTACTGTTTTAGCTTACAACAATGATTTATTCTAAAAAACAGTTGTATCTTTCAATAAGTTTGCTGGATTATTATAATACTTATGGGTAGGTTTGCATAGTGTTTAAGAGGATTAATAACTTTTTGGTGCTTCAAACTTTACTAATTTCAGGCGCTTTTTAATTAATCTTCTGGCAAAAACCTTCCTTACTAATTTAAAATCCTTGTTATGAAACCTTCATCAATACAATCCTTGTTAATCCCATGTCTTTTTTTAGGTATATTAATTTCATCCTGCAACCGGCCCGGTCAGAAATTATTTACTGTTGTGCCATCCAATACTGCAATAGCCGGCACATTTAATCCCGGAGAATTAATACAGAAAGCAGATACCCAACATCTCAACTCCATAAAGAATGCGTTAGGTAATGCAGAGTTGATTACAGAGTTTTTTGAAAATCCCGAAATGACCGGAATTGAATTTAATTCGTATTCCGGCTTTTTTGTTTTTGGCGATCAGCAAAAATATATCGGACTTGTTATGCCAATTAAAAAATATGCAGATTTTGAAGATTTTCTTGATAAACTAGACAAGGAAAACGCTAATGATTTTAAAAAAGAAGAAGGAGAGAATTTTTACTGTTCAGGAAAAGGGAAAACCACTCTGGCCTGGAACAGGTCCGTTTTTATGATTCTTTCAGTTATAAACGGATGGGATAATACCCCTGTTAAAACCAAAGCCGCAGAATTGTTCAACCTCAAAGCAGACGATTGCATTCTTAGCCAGAAAGACTTCAAATCATTCCTTTCCAATCAGAAGGAAATAAACATCTGGCTTACCAGCAACCAGATCGGAAGCCTGACTGGCAATAACATGGGAATGCTGAACATGCTTGGAGCCATAAATAATAACTATGCTCACATATCACTTGATTTGCAGGACAAAGCTATTATTCTGAGCTCCAGGCTCAGGATGAATCCGGATTTCAGGAAAAGCATTAATAAGTATAATTTCATCCATCTGGATGCCGAAAAAGATATATTGAAAATGCTTCCTGCTGAAAACCTTATTCTTGCAGGGAACTTCAGACTTAATCCCGAAAGAATTATTGAAATTTATAATTCCCTCTATTCCGGTAATCAACAATTTCTTTACGAATTTGAAGAAGAAACGGGTAAAAAACCTGAGGATGTTATGAGGTCAATCCAGGGTAGTTTTGCATTCTCAATCAATGGAATCTCAAAGGTAAAGGCAGGAAATGCTGAAGAAACAGACAGTTGCAAAAAAATCCCTGTAATTGTTGCAGCCATGCAGCTCAATGATGATCAATTCGTTAAGGATTTTATCGAAATTGTGAAAATGCGGGAACCCATCACCGAAAAGGATGGATATTATATAATCAGATCTGAAGAGGTTCCTTTCTTCATGGGAGTTAAAAACAAAGTGATACTCCTTTCAAATGAAGAAAAATACCTGTCTGAAATCCTTGCTGATGGAAAACTTAAAAACAACCTCCTTTCACTTGATATGTCCAAAACTCTGTCCGATAATCCTATTTGCTTGTATATGAATCTGGATAAAGACAGTTTTTCCAGAGAAATGAGCGATTTTCTCGATGAAGAAATCGATAAAAAATTCCCCATGGGAATGAAAGGTTTCGGGAAATCAGTCAAATCCCTGACTATTACCGGTAGTATTGAAAAAACGGAATTAAGGATTGAAATGAATGATAAAAAAGACGATAAATAAACAATATTTATAGGGCGAATGTCCCCATCCGGTTTACTGTACATTCAGGAATACCGAAGCCGAAGATAATCCCTCTGATTCCGCAATTACCTCAATCTTTCCTTTCGATTTTCCTGCTTTTACCACAAGCAGACAAAGTCCATGAAATGCCTTGCGTGAATCGGACCTGAAAGATTCATGACTCACGGGATCTCCATTATCTACTCCTGCTATTGTACCCTCTCCCTTCACAATAAATTTAACCCGGTTCTCCGCACGGGGAACAATGGTACCGTTTTCATCCAGAATTCTTACACTAATGAACGAAAGATCTTTACCATCAGCTCTTATGTTGTTTCTATCCGGAATCAATTCTATTCTGGCTGGTTTTCCGGCTGTTACAACAGATGCGATCCTGTCTTTTTTCCCGGCAGTCCTGCCAATGGCCTTCACCTCCCCGGGTGAATAGCTTAATCGCCATTGAAGATGAAGATCTTCCGGTCCCTTCTTTTTTGTTCCTGCTGAAATCCCATTTCGGAAAAGCTCTACCTCATCAGTGTTTGAATAAACCCACATGTCGATACTATCGCCCTCAGTCCAGTTCCAGTGAGGGAACAGGTGCAAAACAGGTTTTTCTGTCCATTCGCTCTGGTACATATAGAAGGCATCTTTTGGAAATCCTGCCAGGTCGATGATGCCAAAATAGGAGCTTCGCGATGGCCACCAGTAAGGTGTCGGTTCACCGAGGTAATCGAAGCCTGTCCAGATAAACATCCCGGAAAGAAAATCATGTTTTTTAATGATCTTCCAGGTTTCTTCATGGGTAGAACCCCAGGGTGCGGAACAATTATCATAGGCTGAACAGGTATGATCCGGA
The DNA here is from genome assembly GCA_964349045.1 of uncultured Chitinophaga sp. Lineage (GTDB taxonomy): Bacteria > Bacteroidota > Bacteroidia > Bacteroidales > JACJXF01. The sequence continues at coordinate 9,756 of CAYGFI010000079.1, read as the reverse complement.
TTCCCTTTGAAAGGCAAATCCCATCTCTCAGGCCAGCGACGAATGCTGTCTGACTTCATTTCATAATATCCCCTCGTAGCAAGTGCGGATGTTGTTTCTGCCCCGATAAAAGCGCCCGTAGCATACGTGTTTTTAAATTCCGGGTATTCATTCTGGTGGTAGTTATAACCAATCAGGTCAAGAACTCCGGACCTGATAATATAATTAAAAGGTCTTGTTTCATTGCATGCCGAAGTAATCGGGCGTGAAGTGTCGATCTCTTTTACATATCCTGCAAGTTCTTTGGCTATACTAACTCCGGTTGAATCCCACTGCTCAAGAATCTCATTACCAATACTCCAGATAAAAACTGAAGGATGATTCCTGTCGCGCAGGATCAAATCCTGCAGATCTCTCTTGTGCCATTCATCCCAGTCAAGATGGTAATCATACATTGATTTTCTCATTTTCCACATATCGAAGGCTTCATCCATCACAATGAATCCCATTTTATCGCAGAGATCAAGCAGCTCAGGAGCAGGAGGATTATGAGAAGTCCGGATTCCGTTACAGCCCATAGATTTCAAAATTTCCAGCTGCCGTTCCAATGCCCTGACATTTATGGCTGCTCCAAGACAACCCAGATCATGATGATTACAGACACCAAGGATTTTTGTTTTAATCCCGTTCAGGATAAAACCGCTGTCCCTGTCGAACTCGAATGACCGGATCCCAAAAGGTGTTTCGTACTCATCTGCTTTACCTTTCTCAGCTTTTACAATACTAATCGCTTTATACATAGCCGGGTTTTCCAATGTCCAGAGTACCGGATTATCCAGGCTAAATTTCTGCTGAACCTGCACAGTTGTTTCGGGCTGGATAGTATAGTTTGATTTCTGCAGAAAGACGGACTTTCCGTTCAGGTCAAGAATCCGGGTTTCAAGGATTCCATCCACAGGAAGAGAAGTGGTATTTCTAATAACCGTATTGATACTGATTTTTGCATTTTTTTCTGAAACCTCAGGGGTATTAACCTGTGTGCCCCAATGATCAATATGAATTTTCCCAGTCTTAACAAGCCACACATTTCGGTATATCCCTGCCCCTGAATACCATCGTGAATTAGGCTGTTTCGAGTTATCTGCTTTTACAGCAAGCACATTAGGTTTCTCCCCGAAATGAAGATATGGTGTTAGATTATACCAGAAAGAGCTATAACCATATGGTCGCTTTCCAAGATAAATCCCATTAATCCAGACTTCGCTGTTACGATACACTCCGTCAAAATCGATGTAAAAGATCTTCTCAGAATCTGTGGCAGATAAAGCAAACGTCTTCCTGTACCATCCAATGCCTCCGGGTAATGCCCCGCCACCAGGTGATGCCGGATGTTTATCGCTAAATTCACCTTCGATGCTCCAATCATGAGGAATATCGAGAATTCTCCAGCCTGAGTCATCAAAATCAGGCAGATGTGCAAGGGTGGTGGAATCGCCCAGTGCAAATTTCCATGATTCCCCAAAATCGGTTCTGGTACGGATATTATTTGTGGAACATGAAATCAGATTTATCCACATAATTATCGAAAGGGACAAATAAATCAGGCGTTTCATTTTATTCAATTATTATTGGTTTAGTAGGTTTAAAAAACAATGGGATCTTTTTTATATCTTATTTGGTTTATTACAATCTCCTCAAAATAAATTTATTATTCCAAGCGTATCCCCTGAAATAAATATATAAGTTTGAGGGGATAACCTGGTTTTTTTACACAAATATACTCAGTAACATTACTCCAACAAGCCCTGAAACCCCAATAGAAGTTTCCATTACCGTCCATGTTTTCAGTGTATCCTTAACACTAAGATTAAAATACTCCTTAAACAGCCAGAATCCACCGTCATTTACATGTCCAATCATAAGACTGCCTGAACCAATTGCCAGCACCATTAACTCCGGACTTACAGCAGACCCGGCAACATAAGGCAGAATAATTCCCGCCGTTGTAATACCTGCAACCGTTGCAGAGCCAACACAAAAACGCAAAACAGTAGCAATAAGCCATCCCAGGAACAAAGGAGACAAAGTGGATTGTTTCAGCAATTCTCCAATATAAATACTAACCCCGCTGTCGATAAGAACCTGCTTTAAGGCGCCTGCTCCGGCAATAAGCAACATAATAGTTGTAATACTAACTACTGAATGAGTAAGTGAGTCCATTATTTCAGTGACTTTTCTCCCCCTCGCCAATCCGAGAGTATAAACCGCAAAAAGAACGGATATCAGCATGGCAATAACAGGATTACCAAAATACCCAAGAAATATTCTGAATCCATTATCCTCAGAAAGCATGAATGTAGCTATTGTTGATGTACTGATCAGAATCATCGGCAGAAGAGCGCTGATGATACTGATCCAAAAACCAGGCAATTCCTCATCCTTCAGAACTTTAGTGTTAATGAATTCCTGTAAAGGTTTGGCTTCTATTTTACTCAGCGCTTTTACCAGGATGGGGCCTGAAACAAATATTACCGGTATGGCTATAACGATTCCGTAAACAAGTGTTTTTCCAATATCCGCATTAAACATAACCGCAATGGCAGAGGGAGCAGGATGAGGAGGAAGAAATCCATGCGTAACCGAAAGAGATGCAAGCATGGGCAGCCCTACATACAATAAAGGAAGTCCTGTGGAAGCGGCAACTGTAAAAACCAGCGGAATCATAATGAAAAAACCAACATCGTAAAACAGGGAGATTCCCACTATAAAACCAGTGATCATTAAGGCTAACTGAATATTCTTTATTCCAAAAACTTTTATCATCCCGGATGTAATTCTCTGCGCAGCGCCACTTTCCGAAACAAGTTTACCTAACATGGCGCCGAAACCAAGGATCATTACAATATATCCCATGGTACTTCCAATTCCCTTTTCGATTGACAAAACAGCTTTGTCAACCGGCATGCCTTCAATCAGAGCAATGGCCAATGCTACAATTACAAAGGATATAAAAGAATTGAATTTTAATACCATGATCAGGATAAGGAGCAGGCATATCCCGAGGATTACTATTATAACAGGCATCGGCTAAAATTAAAATAAAAACAGAGTCAATTCAAGCGGCTCTGTCCGATAAATGATTTTAAAAAGCCAATATCGAAAATAATTTGCAGTTTTCAGATAGTATACTGCCTTTTTCTGAATTGAAAGGGGAAAATAGTAATTCTATGGATTGAGCTTGCCTCCTCTTACAGTTGCTCCAAGAACAATGCCGGCACTGATCAAAACCATGTTTTTGATTATATATTGCCCTTCAAGTGTAAGTGCAATTGGAAATACATGGAATACCTCCCCTGGAAACAAAAACAAAGGGGTAAATGTTCCTATCATTTGTAAAAACAGTAATAATAATGTCTCACGCATGAAAATGTTTAACAGTAAACCAATTCCAATTAATATTTCCCATGTGCCTAAACCATAAAGAATCAGTTTATGCGGGAGCAAAGAGAATGTTAATGCATCAATTGTCTTTACTGCAATTCCTTCGGCCGGACTCAGACCATCAAAATACTTTAGAATCCCAAACCAGAAAAAAACAATTCCAATACTTATTCGCATGAATACCAAGCCGTTTTTTGACATCCATTGTGTAATAGCTATATCTGCTTTATGAAAGTTTTTACCTCTTAGGTTCATAATTTTATTTCCGGTTAAAAAACACCTGTTTTATCTTTCAATATCTGTCAGTAAGTCTTACTAAACGAGGTTTTAATAATGCAATCTTACTTCCTGAATTTTAAAAAAGTTGCTGGTATACTATAATTTATACTGAATTCAAAACAGTTGAGAAAGGATTTTGTTTCCCCATTATGCCTCATTATTACGAACGCCGGGAACCCAAATATATTTCTCACACAATTTATTCCCGGGAAATATTTTTTAAATTCAAATTATTCCTTACTTTTGCAAGCCAATTTTATAAGAAAACATTGATTAAAAATAATATTATTACATAATGGCACATCATCATTCAGCACAGAAGAGAATCAGACAGGACGATGTTAAGCGTACCGCAAATAAGTATTATGCAAGAGGAATGCGTAATGCTCTTAAAGAACTTCGCGGAACAAGCGATAAGGCTGCTGCCGAAGAACTTTTTCCTAAAATTGTTTCCATGCTCGACAGGCTTGCTAAAACCAATGTGATTCACAAAAACAAGGCAGGTAACCTGAAATCCAAACTTCAGAAACACGTCTCCAGCTTATCATAAGTGCTGTATACCCAAAATATTTTCAAAGCTGTCCCCTGTGGCGCAGCTTTTTTTTTATTTTTATATCTGATTCCCACTATATCCACCCTTCTCCCTACTCCCTTCTCTCTACTCCCTACTCCTTTCTCCTTTCTCCCTTCTCCCTTCTCCCTACTCCCTAAACCTTCCCCAAAAAACCTCCTTCCCCCTGCTGATTTTTCCAATTTCACCACATTAAGTGTAAAAGACCTCATGGAATACAAAAAATCAATTATTAAAAACTGGGCGCTGGAAGACCGCCCCCGTGAAAAACTACTAAACCACGGCACCCAAAGCCTGAGTGATACCGAGCTCCTGGCAATTCTACTGGGTTCCGGAACACGAAATACTTCAGCAGTTGATCTGGCAAGGCAAATCCTTGAATCGGCCGGAAATAACCTTCACCAACTAGGTAAAGCAACGGTTTCAGAATTGAAATTAATAAAAGGGATTGGCCAGGCTAAGGCGCTTATGTTAATGTCGGCTTTTGAATTGGGCCGACGTCGGACGCAAACCGACACGATCTCAAAACCAAAGATCTCATCCAGTAAAGATGTTTTTAATTTGTTTCATCCCATCCTTGGCGATCTTCCTTACGAAGAATTCTGGATATTAATTCTCAACCGCTCAAACCAGGTGGTCGATAAAGTCCGGATCAGCCAGGGTGGAATATCCGGAACAGTAATTGATACCCGCCTGATCCTGAGAAATGCAATTGAAAAACTCGCGTCAGGATTAGTCCTCTGCCATAACCATCCTTCCGGCAATACACAGCCCAGCGATCCGGATAAAAAAATTACAGAAAAAATACAAACTGCTGCTAACTTTATGGAAATTAACCTACTGGATCATATAATTATTGCCGATAAAAGCTTTTTCTCCTTCGCAGATGAAGGAATCCTTTGAATAATTATAGGTTTATTTAAAACCCTTAATACAAATATTTATTGATTTCCTGAACCAGTCTCCCTATTGGGGGAGATTTACAGGGGCCTGATCGATAATGTTTTAACTAATCGTTTATTTGTAAGATCATTATCTCTTTATAAACTCTCCATTGTTACTATCGCCTCATCCTCACATTCAACAAGCAGTTCAGTAATAGTTTTCCCTAAAACCGGATGGCTAAAATCCCCCGCAATTTCATTCATAGGGACAAGTGCAAACTTTCGTAAATGAAATCTTGGGTGTGGTACAGTAAGCTTTTCATCTTCAATTATTTCCTCCCCGTAGAATAATATATCTATATCTATTTCCCTGTCAGAATAGCCCTGACCGGTTCGGACACGCCCCATTTCTATTTCAATTTCTAATATTTTTTCGAGAATTACATAAGGACTAATTTCAGTTTCCACTTCAATACATTGATTAATATATATTCTGTCGCTTTTATAACCCCATGATTCTGATCGATATACATGAGATAATTGAACAATTTGTCCTATTTTTTGCTCAATATACTCCTTTGCCATACTCATCAGGCTGATGCTCTTACCTAAATTGCTGCCTGTCAATAGAAAAACGTGGTCCATACTAATGCTCCTATTTAAATCTCTACGGATTTCCAAAGTACCGATTATTTTTTTAATTTTAGATGGACTTTTTTCCGTACAATTATTAAAAATTATCGCATGAAATCCTTTTTAAAATTCACACTGGCATCTATCGTTGGGGTATTACTTTCAATGTTTATCGTCTTTATTATCATAATGGGCATAATTTCTGCCGCATCCAGCGAAAAACCTATTGTTATAAAACCTCACACAGTTTTACTGGCAAATTTCGATGTTCCAATTGTTGACCGTGACCCTGAAAACCCTTTCGCTTCATTCGATATTATGAATTTTACAGGTTCGGGTGGAATGGGATTAAACCATATCCTTAAAAATATCGAAAAAGCATCAACAGATGAAAATATCGATGGCATTTTTATGGACCTATCAACTGTTTCCGCGGGAATTGCAAGTGTTGAAGAAATTCGTAACTCCCTGGTAAAATTCAAGGAATCCGGGAAATTTATCATAGCTCATGCCGACTATTATAGCCAGAAAAGCTACTACCTGGCATCCGTTGCCGATAGCATTTATCTTACCCCCGAAGGTGAACTGATGTGGCTGGGTCTGAGTGCAGAACCTCTTTTCTTTAAACGGGCTCTTGATAAACTGGGTATTGAAGCTCAGATTATCAGAGCCGGTGAATACAAAGCAGCCGCGGAACCTTTCATGTATGAAAAGCTCAGCAAAGAAAATCGCGAGCAAATCAGCGCGTATGTTTCATCAATCTGGGGAACTCTGGTTAAAAACATTGCTTCCTCCAGGTCCCTCGACGCTGCCCATCTGAACCGACTTGCAGATCAGATGCTGATTACTAATGCAGAGGCAGCGCTCGAATATAAATTTGTCGATGGACTGAAATATTTCGATGAAATTCTTAGCGAACTGAAAACTATTACCTCAACCAACGAGAAAAAAAATCTGAACTCCGTAACTCTTAAAAAATATACCAAAGTGCCCAAAAAACGCACAGAGAAAAAAGGACTGGCGAAAGATAAAATCGCCGTGATTTATGCAGGTGGATTTATTGTTACCGGTGATGGTACTAATGATAATATGGGTTCTGATAAAATCGCAAAAACAATCCGTGAAGCTCGTCGCGACAGCAGTATTAAAGCTATTGTATTCCGGGTTAATTCCGGCGGAGGAAGCGCCCTGGCCTCTGAAATAATCTGGAGAGAAGTAAAACTTGCTTCTGAAACCAAACCTTTTATTGCTTCGCTTGGCAATGTTGCGGCTTCCGGTGGATATTATATAGTTGCCCCTGCAACTAAAATTATTGCAAGTCCGAATACCATTACCGGTTCTATAGGAGTGATCGGAATTCTGCCCAATACCAAAGAATTTATGAACGACAAGCTGGGTATTACTTCTGATGTAGTCAATACTAATGCTCATTCCGACCTGGGTTCATTTTTCAGACCACTCGATCCGAAGGAATTGGCAATTATACAAAAAGAGGTTATGAATACTTATAAAACTTTTACAAGCCGTGTTGCTGAAGGCAGAAACTTAAGTATCGAACAGGTTGATAAAATTGGCCGCGGTCATGTTTATACTGCCCTCGATGCAAAAGAGATCGGTCTGGTAGATGATTTCGGGGGATTGACCCAATCGATAGAACTGGCCGCTGCTGAAGCTAAGCTTGTCGATTACCGTACCGTTGAATATCCCAAACTGGAAGACCCGTTCGATGCATTGGTTAAACAACTTTCCGGTGACGTAAAAGTCAGGATGATCCAGAATGAACTGGGAACTGATTACAAATACTATAAACAATTCCAGACTATTAAATCCATGAAGGGTATCCAGGCCTTGATGCCCTTTGAAATAGAATTGTTTTAAAAACAGAGCCCGGAGTACCTGAATTTATGAAACCTGGAGTTTCAGGAGTCAGGGGGCAGACTGTTTGTTTTAGATTTTAAGTCACTCCAAACTTCAGGCACTCTAAACTTTAGGCGCTTATTAAGAACCAAATTATCAAATATTGGCAAAGAAGAATCTTATCTCCTATATACTTCGTCCTCTTAGCTGTATCTATGGCTTGATTGTGATTTTTCGAAATATGCTTTTCGATCTTGGCATCCTCAGGGAAAAAGAATTTAATATTCCGGTCATTTCGATTGGGAATATTACCGTGGGAGGAACCGGTAAAACACCTCATATTGAGTACCTTATACGCTTATTGAAAAATAATTTTAAAGTAGCTGTTCTCAGCCGCGGATATAAAAGAAAAACAAAAGGTTTTATCCTGGCCGATGAATTGTCGGATGCTGAAATGATCGGAGATGAACCTTGTCAGATTAAAAGAAAATTTCCTGACGTTGAGGTTGCGGTTGATTCAAATCGCCGGAATGGAATTGAAAAAATCCTTTCCCTTCTTAAAGATGTGGATGTAATACTTTTGGATGATGCTTTTCAGCACCGCTATGTTAAACCAGGACTTTCAATTTTGCTTATTGATTATAACCGGCTTATTACTGAAGATTATGTTCTTCCTTTTGGACGCCTTCGTGAACCTGCCTCAGGGAGAAAAAGGGCTGATATGGTACTCATCAGCAAATCCCCCGAAAAACTAAACCAAATTGAACAAAATAAAATCGTAAAAAATCTGAAATTAAATCAACTTCAATCCCTGTTTTTTACAACAATTGTTCAGGATAAACTGATCCCGGTTTTCAAAGACATTAAAGTCATTGATATTTCAGAGCCCGGAGATTCGGGATTTTCAATCCTGCTGGTTTCGGGAATTGCTGTTCCCGGAGATCTCAAACGATTCGCCAGGAACATCTCCTCAAAAATAAATGAGATTCAATTTCGTGATCATCACTTATTTACAAATAAGGATCTATACAAAATAATTCATGAGTTTGAAACTTTGGAAGCCATTAAAAAAATTCTGATCACAACGGAAAAAGATGCGATGCGTTTACAAAAATATTCCGATCTTCCCGAAAATTTAAAAAACAGAATGTTTTATATTCCCATCTCAGTTGAATTTCTCAACGATGATTCGGAAAAATTCAATTATCAGATCATTAACTATGTTACAAATAATCAACGAAACGGTAACCTTCATTAAGGAAAAGACGAAATTCCATCCTGAGGTAGGTATAATTCTGGGTACAGGTATTGGCGGAATGGTAAATGATATCAATATTTACATGTCGCTTGATTACGAAGAAATTCCCAATTTTCCTGTAAGCACAGCTCCCGGACATCATGGTAAGCTCATTTTTGGCACACTTGGAGGTAAAAAGGTAATGGCCATGCAGGGACGCTTTCATTATTACGAAGGTTATACAATGCAACAAATTACTTTTCCAGTAAGGGTCATGAAATTCATGGGTATAAAGTATCTCTTTATATCCAATGCCAGCGGAGGAATTAATCCGGATTTTGAAATCGGGGACCTGATGATCCAAACCGATCATATAAACCTCCTTCCAAATCCCTTGATCGGTAAGCATTTTCCCGAATTCGGCGCTCGCTTTCCGGATATGAGCGTAAGTTACGATAAGGAACTTGTTAAAAAAGCGCTGAAAATTGCCAGTGATAATCATATTAAGGTACAACAGGGTTGCTACGTAGGAGTAACCGGCCCTACCCTCGAAACCCCTAAAGAATATGAATACTTCAGGATTATCGGTGGCGATGCCGTTGGAATGTCCACAGTTTCTGAAGTAATTGTTGCCCACCAGATGGGAATGCCTTGTTTCGCAATTTCAATCATAACCGACCTCGGTGTCCCGGGAAGAATCGTTGAAGTAAGTGTAGAAGATGTTCAGAAAGCCGCTGCCACCTCAGCCCCGAAAATGACCCTGATTATGGAAAAGCTTATTGAAAGCCTTACTTCCTGACTAAAACTACAGCTTTTTTAAACCTTTCCATTTCTCCCCTGAGATTCCAGAATTCCGCATATATCAAATATAATCC
>CAYGFI010000078.1:0-21469 GCA_964349045.1 uncultured Chitinophaga sp. | reverse complement strand
CTTTATAATAGTGAGGAATAATTATTACAGGTTATTAAATAACCTTTGCCCCTCCGGACGTTCCAATCTCAATCAGTAAGTAGATTTGGATTTAATAGCCTAAAGCAAATAAATTATGTAAGTACTGGAAAAATGTTTAATTTTGACCTTTATCCTACGCATTATTCGACATGTTCTTTTACAAATGATCAGCAGAAGGTTATTAAGAATTAAAGTTTTACAGGTGTTATATGCTTACTATACTGCAGAGCATAAAGATCTGGCTATCTCAGAGAAAGAATTACACTTTAGTATAAATAAATCCTATGAACTTTATAATTACCTGCTGTTATTAATTCGGGATATTGTACTGTATGCAGAATCACGGATGGAAATTGCTGCTAACAAGAGAATCCCTACAAGTGATGACCTGAATCCGAATCGAAGGTTTGTAAATAACAGGCTTGTTAAACAATTGGCAGGAAATGTACAGCTTAATAAGTACATAAATAATAATCATATCTCCTGGGTTAAATATCCCGAACTAATTAAAGAACTTTATGGTTTAATCATTGAATCGCCTGAGTACGATGAATTTATGGCGCTTAATGATGGTGGATATACTGATGATAAAAAGTTTATATCAAAAATATACTCAGATATCATTCTCCCGAATGAATCATTCAGCCAGGTTCTTGAAGAACAAAGCATCTATTGGAATGATGATCTTGAATTTGTCATTTCAATGGTTTTAAAGACTATTAAGAAATTTAGCGAATCAGACTTACATGAAAAAGAACTTCTTGAGTTATACAAAAATAAAGAAGACAGCGATTTTGTAATTGAACTGTTTCGGAAATCTATTATAAAAAGAAAAAACTGTCTTGAATTAATTGAGTCTACTGCCAGCAACTGGGATCTTGAAAGAATTGCGTTTATGGATATTCTGATAATGCAGCTGGCAATTACAGAACTTATTGAATTTCCAGGTATTCCAACCAAGGTTACATTAAATGAATATCTGGATATTTCTAAATTTTACAGCACTGAAAAAAGTAACAACTTCATCAATGGAGTTCTTGATAAAATAATGGCTCACCTTAAACAAAAGGAAATGATCCGGAAAACCGGAAGGGGACTTATCGGGGAAATTTAGATAGGATATGCATTTGTTAATTGAAATATATGTTTTAAAGACTATGATCAGACATTTTTGGATTATTTTTCTTCTTTTCACGATGATCTTGCTGTTGGCCTGTCAAAATGACGGTACGGGTAAAACCCGAAACAGTATTCCATTAAGTGACTCTGATATAGAATCATATCAAGGTCCGGTGATTGAATTTGATACTACAACCTATGATTTCGGCAGGGTTTATGAAGGAGAAGTGGTAGGATGGTATTTTAAATTTAAAAATACTGGAGACAAAAACCTTGTTTTGATAAATGTTTCAGCAGACTGTGGTTGTACAACACCGGCTTATAGCAAAGAGCCACTGGCTCCCGGTAAAGAAGGAGAAATAAAAGTAGTATTTGATTCAAATGGAAGAAGCGGTCATCAGTTTAAAACTGTAAATATCGAAACCAATGGTGAACCGCGATTAATAGATTTAATAATTACAGCAGAAATAATAGAAAAATAAGTTAAATTAAAACCCTTATCAACAATGAATCACATCTTAGTATTATTACAAACACCGGCAGGAACGTCAAATCCGTTAACATCTTTATTGCCTTTGGTACTTATTATCGTCGTGTTTTATTTTTTCATGATCAGACCTCAGGTTAAACGCCAGAAAGAGCTGAAGAATTATAGAAATACGCTTCAAAAAAATGATAAAGTAATTACAACCGGTGGAATTTATGGCAAAATAACTGATGTAAAAGATCAGACCGTAACTATCGAAATTGCTGAAAACATAAGAATAAAGGTAGATAAATCGGCGGTCCTTAAAGATCCAAGTGATCTGGCAACTACTCAAAAATAGAATTTAGATTTATTCTTCAGAGTTCAAAGAATACCATAATTCTTTGAACTCTTTTTTTTACTTTTACGGCAAAGATTATTGCATTGGAAACAAGCCTTCTAAATAAACTTTCCAGCTTTTCGGAAACCGAAAAAATCGTATTCAGGAAAAAAGTTGTTCTTTTTGGCTTTTTCCTTTCTGTTTCTATTATACTTTGGCTGCTAATAGCGTTAAGCAAGCCCTACAACGATCAGATTAATTATCCTGTTAGTTATAAAAATTTTCCTGAATCCAAAGTTCTGATTGGCGATTTACCCGACCATCTCAGTTTAAATGTAAATGCAGATGGCTTTACACTTCTTCGCTTCAGGCTCAGCTCCCGTTACATTCCTATTTCATTTAGTGTTAATTCATTTAAAATGAATCGTTTACCTGGTGCGGATTCATCTTCTTTTTATATCGAAACACGGTACGCAAGAGAACATATTACTGCTCAGCTTAGTTCTGGGTTTACGATTAGTAAGATTTCACCTGATACCCTTATTTTCCGGTTTTCTGGTGTAGGCTCTAAAAAAGTACCAGTTGTTCCCGCATTTACTTTTCACCTTGATAAGCAACTTATTCTAAAAAATCAAATTAAGCTTGATCCTGATTCAGTAACTGCCTCTGGCCCCGATTTTATAATTGACACTTTGCTTGCAGTTTTTACCAGCAAATCTGATCTGGGAATCATTTCCAAAACATATCATGAAAAGTTGGAACTTCAGAAAATTAAATATGTTTATGTAAAAGAGATTCAGGTTACTGTAAGTTTTGAAATTGAACAGTTTACTGAAAAAACAATTCAGATTCCCGTAGAAATAATAAATTTACCAAAAAGTATGCGCATGCAGGCTTTTCCAAGGTATATTCAACTAACTTGCCAGGTAGGATTAAGTAATTATGAAAAACTGAATGGGGCTATGTTTAGAGCTCAGGTTGATTATCAGGAGATAACTTCGGATCAGAAAAACAAATTAAAGGTTTCGATTAGTAAACAACCGGTTTTTATTCAGTCGTTAAGGTTTTCTCCTCAAACTGTTGAATATATTATTGAAAAGTGATGCTTAAGGTCGGACTTACAGGTGGTATAGGAAGTGGAAAATCTACAGTTGCCAAAATATTTACAAGTCTTGGCGTACCCGTTTATTTTGCAGATACCGAGTCAAGAAAGTTAATGGAGCTGTCAGAGGAACTTATTCATTCGATTAAAAGTTTGTTCGGTAAAGAAGCATATAACGGAATAGAATTGAACCGGAAATTTCTGGCAAACATAGTCTTTACAGATACCGGCAAACTAAAGAAACTCAATCAGCTTATACATCCTGCGGTTCACCGGCAATTTGAAATCTGGGCTGCAAAACATCCTGATGTTCCTTACCTCGTTGAAGAAGCGGCTTTGCTTTGTGAAAGCGGTGCATGGAAATACTTCGATTTTTTGGTTTTGGTAACGGCGCCCTTGAATAAAAGATTAGAAAGGGTAATGAAAAGGGATGGGGTTACTGAAGAGGAGGTGCGTAACCGCGTCAGCAATCAGATGCCGGATGACGAGAAAATTCCACTGGCTAATTTTCTTATTTTTAATGATGATCAGAGTATGGTAATTAACCAGGTTTTAGCTTTTCATGAAAAAATGATTTCTTTACACAAAATATAAAGCACAAAATATAAAATGATACTAATGGGAAATTTTACCCGGTGGATTGCAGGTGGATTAGGTTGGGCCTTTTTTGGTCCGGTTGGTGGTATAATCGGATTCCTAATTGGCAGTGCCGTAGAAGGTTCTCAAATGCACGTAACCAGAATTGAGACTGGGAAAACTACCACTGGCGATTTTGCTGTCAGCCTGCTTGTTTTAATTGCCGCGGTAATGAAAGCCGATGGTAAAATACTCAAATTGGAACTCGATTATGTTAAAAAATATTTTGTTCAGGCTTTCGGGGAAAGCAGTGCAGGTGAAGCCATTATGATGCTCAGGGATATACTCAATCAGGATATTAATGTACGGGATGTATCTTATCAGATTAAGTCAAGAATGGACTATCCCTCCCGTTTACAGATGATGCACCTGCTTTTCGGGGTTTCTTATGCAGATGGAATAGTACATGCTGCTGAACTAAATATTCTCCAAAATATTTCAAATTACCTTGGCATAAACGTAAAGGATTTCGATTCCATTAAATCAATGTTTGTTGAAAACACCGATACCGCTTATAAAATTCTTGAGGCCGATCCTTCAGCAACCAATGAGGAAATTAAGAAAGCATATCGTAAAATGGCTGTAAAATACCACCCTGATAAAGTTTCCTATCTTGGAGAGGAATTCAGAAACACGGCAAACGAAAAGTTTAAGAAAGTAAATGAAGCTTATGAAAAGATTAAAAAAGAAAGAGCAATTGTTTAGTTAAAAATTTTCAAACAAACTTTATGAAATTAAAAGACATTTTAGCCATTGCAGGTTACCCGGGCCTGTTTAAGTATGTTTCTCAGGCAAAGAACGGAATAATAGTTGAATCGCTCCTGGACAAAAAACGGATGCCTGCTTATGCATCAGCAAAGGTAAGCGCACTGGAAGATATCGCTATATTTACTGAAAATGAAGAAGTTCCTTTGGGAAAAATCTTTTCGAAGATCTATGAAAAGGAATCCGGTGGTTTAGCTCCTGATCCGAAATCTCAACCCGAATTATTATTGAAATATTTCGGGGAAGTTCAACCTGATTTCGACAGGAAAAAAGTTTATTCATCTGATATTAAAAAGGTGCTGCTCTGGTATAATATTCTTCACGGTTTGAATCTTCTGAACATACCTGACGAGGTAAAAACTAATGATGGAGATATAGTTGCAGAGCCTGTAAAAAAAGGAACAACAAAGGGAAAAGCCATGGCTAAAACCTCAAAAAAAAATGGAGCAAAAGGTCAGAGTAATTAATTTAAACCTTATCATCAAAGGCCTTCGCCTGCTCCCATATAATGTTCATCTCTTCAAGATTCATATCCCGGAGGCTTTTGCCTTTATGAAGGGTTTGTTGTTCCAGATAATTAAACCTTTTAATAAATTTTTTATTCGTTCTTTCAAGGGCTGTTTCAGGATCCACCTGGTATAATCGCGCAGCATTTATCAGGGAGAAAAATAAATCGCCGAACTCATCTTCAATACTTTCCCGGGTACCTTCTTTAATAACTTGCCTTAGTTCATCAAGTTCTTCATTTACCTTATCCCATATCTGTTCCCTTTCATCCCAGTCAAAACCTACAGCCCGGGCTTTCTCCTGAATTCGGTTGGCTTTTATCATGGCCGGAAGTGATGTCGGTACTCCACCTAAAACTGTTTTATTGCCCTCGCGGATCTTTAAATCCTCCCAGTTTTCTACTACATGTTGAGAATCATTTACTTTTGTGTCTCCGAAAACATGCGGATGACGAAATACGAGTTTTTCACAAAGAGAATCACAAACTTCGGCTATATCAAAATTTCCTGATTCCGATCCGATTTTTGAATAGAAAACAATATGTAAGAGCAGATCACCTAATTCCTTGCGGATACTGTTTATGTCTTTTTCCATGATGGCATCTGCAAGCTCATAAGTTTCTTCGATGGTCAGATTTCTGAGGCTGTCAAAGCTCTGTTCCCGATCCCATGGACACTTTTCCCTGAGTTCATCCATTATATCAAGCAACCGGCCAAAAGCCTCAGTCTTTTTCTCTTTTGAATTCATCCTCAATTCCTTTCTCTATTTATTTCTCTCTTTAAATTCTACACGTACTGTCGAATTTGTATCCAGATTCAAAAGTCGCGCTGCATTCCCATTGTTAATAGCGATTTCCAGCAAACCAATAGAATTGAAAATAGCCAGTAATTCTCCTACCGGGACTTCATTATAAAAGTCCGAAATCCTGCTTATCTTATAGTGTTTACTCTGCACATAAATTTCATAACCCCGGTTCAATGAAATTTTATCAAAGAGCTCCTTTGAAATATTCGTGATTGCATTTTGATAAGAATCCAGATAAATCACACTACCTGTCAGGGTTTCATCTTCAATCGTTGGTCTCAGGGGAATCCTCACATTCAATGATTTACATTCTTCCCCTAATTCTTCAATATTCATTCCGTTTGCAAGTTTGCATGCTGCATCACAAAAAATATCGAATGCAGAATGGGAATTTGATTTATCTGGGTTGAGCTTTACAATTTTTTCGGCTTGTTCTCCACTAATCAGACTGAAAATCCCATTATCGGTTCCGATGAAAAAATGCCCGGCTGCTTTGATTGCCATAAAAGGTTTATCAGGGGATGGTTCAGTATTGATGAAAATCAGATGAATGGTACCAGCCGGAAAATTGGGATAGGCATTACGCAAAACAAAGGCAGCCTGGGCTGTGTTAAATGCCTGAATTTTATGACTAATGTCAATAATTACAGATTCTTTGCAGTTGCTGAGAATTTTACCTTTTATTGCCCCAATATAAAAGTCGCTCGTGCTCCAGTCAGATGTTAGGGTAATTATGGACATTTTGAGAACAGGAAGTAAGGTTTATTGTATGGAAAAGTAAAAAAAAACAGCTTAATTTGTGATGACCAAAAGTAGTGAATATAATTCGAATTCATGATTGAGAAGACAATATATTTGGAGGGTATTGATCCGGTTGAGTTTCTGGGAGTCAACAATAGCAAGTTTGACAGGATCAGGGATCACTTTCCCAAATTAAAAATTCTGTCACGGGGAGATGAATTAAGAGTAAGTGGCGAAGTTTCTGATATCGAAGGATTTGAAGTGAAAATGGATATACTTTTAACCTTTTTACATCGGTTTAATACAATTACCCCGGAAGAACTTGATGATTTACTACATGGAGAGGACTCTGAAAAAAAACAAATTAAAACCGAAGATAAAGATGTACTCCTATATGGAGAGAGTGGTAAACCTGTGAGGGCACAAACTACAAATCAGCGCGCTCTGGTCGAGGAATGTATGAAAAACGATTTACTTCTGGCCATAGGTCCTGCAGGTACCGGGAAAACATATACTGCAATTGCACTGGCAGTAAGGTCTCTCAAAATGCGCGAAGTTAAGAAAATTATCCTTACACGTCCGGCTGTTGAAGCGGGTGAGCGACTCGGTTTTCTCCCCGGTGATTTCAAAGAAAAGCTGGATCCTTATCTTCAACCCTTATATGATGCACTTAATGATATGATTCCTTCCAGGAAACTCAAGTCATTTATGGAAGATGGTGTCATACAAATTGCACCTCTGGCTTATATGCGTGGCAGAACACTTGACAATGCTTTCGTAATTCTCGATGAGGCTCAAAATGCTACCATTAACCAACTTAAAATGTTTCTTACCAGGATGGGCAAAAATGCGAAATTTATCGTGACAGGGGATGTCACTCAAATCGACTTACCAAAAAATCAGGATTCAGGCCTTATCCTGGCAGAAAAAATCCTTGAAGGGATTCGTGGAATATCCGTTATACATTTTGATCAGAGAGATATTGTAAGACACCGGTTGGTGAAATCGATTGTTGATGCATATAAAAAGCATGGTGAAAGTGAAAATAAATATAAAAACTAATTAAAATGACACAGGCAATTGTTAAAACAAATTTTAAATTTCCCGGACTGAAAAACCTTTATATCGGTAAAGTCAGAGATGTTTATAATATCAATGATACGCTTCTGATAATGGTCGTTTCCGATCGGATTTCAGCATTCGATGTTGTTCTGCCAAAGGGAATCCCATTCAAAGGTCAGGTACTCAACCAGATTGCTACAAAGTTTTTGGATGCCACACAGGATATTATCCCAAACTGGAAAATCGCTTCACCCGATCCAATGGTTACTGCCGGACGTCTTGCAGTACCATTTAAAGTGGAAATGGTAATCCGGGGATACCTTACCGGTCATGCATGGAGAGAATACAATAACGGGAAACGGCTACTTTGTGGTGAGAAATTACCCGACGGACTTAAAGAGCATGATAAATTACCTGAACCCCTAATTACTCCCACCACAAAAGCTGCTTTTGGTCATGATGAGGATATTTCCCGTAAAGAAATTATCGCGGGCGGCCTGGTTTCTGAAAACGATTATAAAAAACTCGAGGAATATACACAAAAACTTTTTCAGAGGGGGACGGAAATGGCAGCTGAACGCGGTCTCATACTGGTAGATACAAAGTATGAATTTGGTAAAGCAGGTAATGAAATTATATTGATTGATGAAATTCACACTCCTGACTCTTCCCGGTATTTTTATTCCGGGGGATATGAAGAGCGTCAGAAAAAAGGGGAACAGCAAAAACAATTATCAAAAGAATTCGTGCGCCAGTGGCTGATTGAAAGGAATTTTCAAGGGAAACAAGGACAGGTTGTACCTGAAATGACTGATGATTTTGTTGAAATGGTTTCTGAAAGGTATATTGAATTGTATGAAAATATAACAGGGGAAAACTTTAAACGCGCTAAGACTGATGAAATTGAAGACCGGATTTTTAATAATATCAATACATTCCTTAAATGCATCTAAAAAACCCAGCAAAGAATATTTTCTTCTCCAGTATTCTTTTGTGCTTCTTCCTTATCTCAACAGCCCAGGTAACAGTTGTGCGTTCTGAAAATAAAGTCATTATTGAAGGGAATTTATTTTATTTGCATGTTGTGAAGGCAGGCCAAACTCTCTATTCCATCAGCAAAGCGTATGAAGTATCTGAAATACTCATTGCAAAAGAAAATCCCGGGGCAGAGGCCAGCCTTAGGATAGGCCAGATATTAAAAATACCTGTTGAACAAAAGAAACAAATATCAACTTCAGTTGATATTCCCCCCGATACAACTCAGTTTAAGCACATCGTTAAGCAGGGTGAAACCATGTATTCTATTGCAAAATTCTATAACATCAGCATTGGGGAGATGGAGAGAAGCAATCCGGATGTAATTAATCACGAAATAAAAACAGGGCAGCTTATTAATATCCCCCGATATAAAGCAGTGCTTACTGCTGAAAAAATTATCAATCACAAGGTCAGGCGAAAAGAAACTATTTACGGTATTTCAAGGATGTATAATATTTCGGAAGATTTATTGAAACAATACAATCCGGAACTATTAATAAAGTTTCCAAAACATGGCCAGATTTTAAAGATTCCCCAATTTGAGAAACCTGCGATTACTCAGGTTGCTAAGGGTGTTGAAAAGCGGGATTCACTTCCGGATTTTGGAATTCTGACATACGATACGGTAAAGATTGCCGGTAATTATTCATATTATCTTGATAGCATGCCTGAAATCTCTGGCAGAGCCTTTAATGTTGCCTATTTAATTCCATTTAATTACAGACCGATAGATAAGTTAATATCAGAAGAAGTTGCCAATAAAACCAAAGATGATATTATCAATCTCGATTACACCATTAATCCGGATGATCAGATGTTGTCGTCCCGGAATTTTCTTGAATTCATGGAAGGAAGTCTGCTTGCTATCGACAGCCTTAAAAATGAAGGAATTTCAGTGAATGTGTTCATCTTCGACACTCAAAAAAGTCCTGCCAAAATCCGTAAAATAATTAATTCGAGAGAGTTTCAAAAAATTGACCTGATTATTGGTCCGTTTTTTTCATATGAAGTTGAAATTGTATCAGAGTTTTCACGGGAAAACAGGGTTCCCATGATTTCTCCACTATCGTCAGAACTGGAACCAATACAATTTAATCCCTTCTTTTTTCAGCTTAACACCGGTTTTAAAACTGAGTTTGAGCGAATGGCAGATTATTTGTCCGGCATGAAAAATAAAAACATTGTATTTATCCGTGGAGTAGATAGTCTGGAATTTGTTAAATACAATTTTCTTAAGGAGACCCTTTTGAGCAAACTTGTATTGGAATCACCACTTGACAGTCATGCTATCAAAGAAATAGTTTATGATCTGACAGCCAAGGCAAATCTATTGCAGGATCTTCAATCGGTGCTATCTCTGGATATGGAAAATCTGGTAGTCATACCCGAAACAGATGAAGCTTTTGTTAGCACTGTAATCACTCAATTATATTTTCAATTAAAAAATTGCACTATTTCTGTTCTGGGTATGCCTCACTGGAATGCATTTCAGAATATTGATTTTATGTATTTTCATATGCTTTCATTAACCTACTTTACACCGTATTATTTTAGTTATGACTCACCTAATGTTAAGCATTTTTTAAAGGATTTCAGAAAAACTTTTTATGCTGAGCCTGTTACACTCACAAAAAAAGGTGGCTCTTACGCCTTTCTGGGATATGATCTGAGTTATCATTTTTTAAAAAGTATCAGTAAATACCGCAAAAGATTTATTCTGCATCTCAATGATAACTTAGGTCACGAATTAATGAATAATTTTTATTTCGTACCGGTAAGTGAGGTAGGGGGATTTGAAAACCGTTCCCTTATGCTGGTGAAGTTTAAAAAAAATCTTGATATCAGGGCTGAAACTTATGAAGTTGCTTTTCCGACAAAAAAAGTTGATTCTTCGGTTATAACTGCTGATCCCATTCCGATTGAATAGATTCCGAAAGACAGCAAATCGGGATAAATGAGTTCAATACATGGATATCCCATCTGATCTGCCATGTGGTATTTTATTCGTAGCGAAGGGAATCAACAGGGTTGGAATTCGCAGCTTTGATAGTCTGGAAGTTAACTACTAAAAGTGATAATACTGTCGTAATCCCGGTTGCAAGGATAAAAGCCCATACAGGCATTTCTGTACGATAAGAAAACTTTTCCAGCCAGATATACATCAGATAATAACTTAAAGGCCAGGCCAGAATACCGGCAAGACAAATCATTTTAAGATATTCGACTGAAAGTCTCAGGCTTATAGAAAAAGCCGAAGCGCCCATTACTTTACGGATACCGATTTCTTTCGTCCGCTGTTCAGCTGTAAACGAAGCAAGTCCCAGCAAACCGATTGATGCGATAAAAATGGCGAAAAGTGTAAGGTAAATCAGGATCTTTCCTATTCGTTTTTCGGAATAATAAAAGTTTTCAAAAAAATCATTAAGGAATTCATAATCAAAGGGGTGATCAGGATTCAGTTGATTCCATGTCTGACTGATTTTTTTTAGGGTTTCAGACTGCAAAAGGGGATTCATTCTGATCAATAATAGTTGGGGTGGCTCATCGATTAAGTGGATCATAATAGGATCAACGGATTCATGAAGGGATTGAAAATGGAAATCAGAAACAACTCCAATAACGATATATTCTTTTTTCATCCGGACATCATCAGGATAACTGGGCAGTATTTTTTTACCAATTGGTTCATCCCATCCCAACTTGTTTTTCAAAGTTTCATTTATAATTACAGCGTTGGTATCACTTCCAAAATCTGCGCGGAAATTTCTTCCCTGCATTACATTCATACGCATAGTTTTTTCAGTAAAGTCTTCATCTGCATGAAAGCTGAAGATGAGCCAGGGATCCTTTTCATCAATTCCCTCAGGTGTAAAAGGACTACCGGATAATCCTCTTCCCGGGTATGTCGATGATAAACTGGCGCTTTCCACTCCCGCTATCTTCAATACTTCCTCTTTCAGAATTGCAGCATTATCGCGAAGTTCAGAATTCCTCATTTCTACCGAAATCACTGCTTCTTTATCGAAGCCAAGCTCCTTTGTCTTCATGTAATCCAGCTGAAGATAGATTATAATTGTGCAGATTATCAGCCCGGTAGAAATAGCAAACTGAATAAACACAAGTAGATTCCTTAACTTAAGGTTACCTGATTTCCCAAGTTTCATGCGGTTTTGAAGTACTTTTACAGGCTGAAAGGAGGAGAGAAAAATTGCGGGATAACTTCCTGCCAGGAAGCCTGAAAGTAATGCAATACCAAAGAATAGAAGAAGGTTCCAGTTCGAAAGATAATTGATGCTGAGTTCTTTCCCTGTGATTTGATTAAATACCGGCAGGGAGAGTTCAATTACCGCAAGCGACAATATAAAGGAAATCAGACTTATTAAAACTGACTCGCAGATAAATTGAGCGATCAGCATTGATTTTTGCGATCCTAAAATCTTTCTTATACCTACTTCTTTTGCACGACTTGCCGATTTTGCTGTTGAAAGATTCATGAAATTTATGGAAGCAATTAATATAATACCTGTGACAATTGACAACAGTACGAATATATAGGAAACATCCCCGTTTTCCTTGATTTCACCTAAAAGGTTCGAATGAAGGTGAATCTCGGTAATCGTCTGTGGTAAAATCTTAAGATCAACATTAACCTGCCTTTCGTTATTTAAAATATTCTGAAGAAGTATTGTGTCTAGTTTTGACTGGAACCCAATCATATCGGCATTCTCATGCATTTTCACATAGGTATAGGAATTTAGATCCCCCCAGTTCTCCATCAACTTCGCACCTGAATCCTTAATCTTGCTTTCCAGGGAAATCAGAAAGTTAAAGCTGATATGCGATACGGGAGGCAGATCTTTAAAAACTCCGGTTACCAGGTAATCCCTTTGCTCATTAATACGAATAATTTCACCTGTGGGATTTTTTATGCCGAAATATTTTCCCGCAAAACTTTCTGAGATTAAGATAGAATAGGGTAGGGAAAGAGCTGATACACCTTCACCGTAAAGAAGCGGGAAATTAAAGATCTTGAGGAAAGAAGTATCGGCATAAAGAAAATCCCTTTCATAAAGTTTATTTTCTCCGATCTTGAGAAGATAACTTGATGATTCTATATCGAAAACAGTGGAAATTTCAACATCAGGTACATCTTTTAATAACTTTCCTGCCAGAGCTTTTGGAGTAACCGCTGTCTGAAGGTTCATCTCTCCCAGTGTGCCTTTTACAATCAACCGGTAAATACGATCAGAATCTTTGTGGAACTTATCGAAACTCAGTTCATCAAAAACATAAAAAAGAATCAGAAAACTTACCGACAGACCAATGGTAAGACCTAAAATATTGATCAGAGAAAAACCTTTTTGTCGCGCAATACTCCGAAAGGCAGTTAGAATATAGTTTCTGATCATTCCTTTTTTATTTTAAAGTCGCATGAATTATGCCATTTCACTTAAGTTCCACAATAACAAGATACTGTTTAATTTATGAAGTCTCAAAACTGATAGAAAAATGTCCGTTTTTGATACCTGTCGTACGGAAACGGACGCTGATTTTAAAGTTCCAAAAATGTTTATATTTTCCCAATTTTATAATTTGCCAGGGTTATTGTTTTAAAATCACTTTTATTGTGATAATATATAAATGGTAACTTAGGTTAATTATTCAATTAATGAAGACGTTGCTTCCTATTAATCTTGCCTGTAACTGGTTTATTGTACCTTCAGCCATTTGTCGATATATCTGGTTGTATCAAATTTTCGTTTACATCCATTGTAATTCATATAACGTATTTTTCCAAATACCGGTCGTTCTGCCCATGCACGGTCGTGTACACCACCTATTGACCATGCACAACCAGTGTAACCATTGGGATCGCGTCCATCGAGCTGGTACCGGTCGTTTAGCCGGATAGAAAAATCAAGGGCTTCTTCAGGGGAGCGGGTCCATTCAAGAATTTTTTTAGCCCAGTACATTCTCATATATCCATGCATTTTGCCAGATTTAACCATTTCCACCTGGGCAGCGTTCCACAAAGGATCATGGGTGCGGGACTGATCAAAACTCTCAAAATCGTACAGAAATTCTCTTTCATCCTTGCGGTGTTCGTTGAGCGTCTTACGGGCCCATTCCGGAAATCCCCCGAAACTATCATAAGAGGGATTGTAAAAACAAAAGTTATCCGAAAGCTCACGCCGGATAATCAGCTCCTCCAAAAAGCTTTCGGTATTGGCATTTCCCGGGAAATTTTTAATGATTTCCAAAGCAACCCACTGAGATGATAACTGTCCATAATGCAAATAGGGTGATAGATTCGACGAGGCATCTTCATTTGGATCATTTCTTTTTTCATTATAATTATTAAGTTTTTGATTCATAAAAACTCTTAGAATATCTTTTGCTGCTTTAGCTCCCGGAATTAACCATGTTACCGGAGGAACAGAAGGGTCAGGGGAAGGAAACGACAGAGCGCTATCCCAATCTATTGCCGGAAACTTAAAAATACCCAAATTCTTCTGGACTTCAAGGGTGGGGAATTCATCGAAAAAGTAAGGAAGCAGCTTTTTTATTTTCGGACGGATGGTATAGGCTCCAAATTCGCATTTTGTACTGGCCTTACGACAGGGTACGATATTGTGTGAGTCTACTTCATAATAATTTATTTCTGTTTTCGATACCAAATCATTTTTCCATTGTATTTTAATCCGCAGGGGATCAAAATCTGTAACCAGGTTCCCGATATTATACTGAGTAATAAAATCAGAGATGAGCTTTGATGGAACTCCCTTTAGAAGATAAAATGGAACGTTTTTTGATTTTAAGTCCAATGCCACCTCCCGCAATCCGCGGATCATGAAACCATAATGACGAAGCGTTGCACCGGGGAAATTTGGTGCAAGACAAAAAACTACTGCCAGTGGCTGTTTAAGCTTCAATGAAAGTTCCTGTGCAAAAAGCAAAGCCCAGTTGTCTTCTGCTCTCTGATCGCGGCTCATCCAGTAAATTACCGGGCGATCTGTTCTGAATCCCTCTTTATCAATATGAACTCTTTCTCTTTTTACCATAAGAAACATTGTTTTATTTGAAGGGAAACCTGTATTTTTGCGGCTTTGAAATAACTACAAAAATACAACTATGGCGTTTATTACAAAGGAAAAAATATTTTCCGCTCAATGGATCAAGAATTATCTGCTGATCCTTATCGGATCATTTATTCTGGCAGCAGGTTTTGTGTATTTTATTACTCCGTATAAAATTGTTCCCGGGGGTGTTTTTGGTATCAGCATCGTCATCCACTATCTAACTATAGGTGTGTTTTCCTGGGCTCCGGAAGGGTTACCGGTGGGGGCGATGGCATTAATCATGAATATCCCGTTGACCTTACTGGGGATAAAAATCCTGGGACCTAAATTCGGAGTAAAAACAGTAATCGGATTTGTT
This sequence comes from uncultured Chitinophaga sp., assembly GCA_964349045.1. Lineage (GTDB taxonomy): Bacteria > Bacteroidota > Bacteroidia > Bacteroidales > JACJXF01. The sequence goes on along the minus strand of CAYGFI010000078.1, from coordinate 6,430 downwards.
CTTACATCCGGATTTGTCGATCTGCAAACTTATTTTTGGGGAAATAAACCACTTGTAGAAAATGATCCTTTACTGGCATCTATTTTCGGGGGAGTTCTGGTAGGGTTTGGGCTTGGACTTATTTTTAAATCGAAAGCGACCTCGGGAGGTTCGGATATTATTGCCATGATCATCGCCAAATATACCCGCCAGTCGCTCGGCCAGCTATTGATTTATGTTGATTCAGTAATAGTTATTTTTGGACTGATCGCCTTTGGTGATTGGAAAATTCCGCTATATAGCTGGATTGTGATTTTTATTACCGGTAAAGTTATCGATGCAACGATGCAGGGGATAAATTACAACAAGGCGCTGTTTATTATTTCTGATAAATACGAGGAGATACGAGAGAAGATCCTAACCGATCTGAGCAGGGGTGCCACCGCTATCCCTGTAAAGGGAATGTACGAAGGTCAGGAGCGTAACATGATCTTCGTAAACCTGAACCGTCGTGAACTGGCTATTCTGCAACAGTTTATATGGGAAATTGACAAAGAAGCTTTTTTGACAGTCTTTGACGCCTTTGATGTTTTTGGTGAGGGATTCAAACCCTTAAACGGACAATAAGATGAATTGTCATAAATCCATGGTAGAAATCACGCACCTTCCCAAATCCAGAAATGCATTTATCAAATGAACCTCCTTATATTGCCTGATATCTTCTGCCGGGATATCCCGTTCTTTAATTATTCCTTCGAAGAGGTATTTTGCCCGTTTCGTACCCTTCAACAAAGGAATAGCAGGAGTGAATAACTCCCTGCCATCCGAAAGAACCACGTTGCTGTATGAACTGTCGCTGACTAATCCGTTCTTTACGATCAGGATGTCATCCTTTTTGCCTCTTTTTGCGAATAGCTCGTTGATATGAGAACGATCCCGGTATTTATGATCGTATTGAATATGATCGTTAAAAACAAGTTGAAGGGAGAATACCGGACGAAAGGAGTATGTTTCAAATTCAATGAAGTCAATATTTTCTCCATAACCTATACGGCATTTCACTTCACCTTTTCTGTATTCTTCCGGAACTATAATCAAATTTCCCAGGTCAGACTTTTCGTACATATTGAAAAGCTCACTACGGGTTGTATTAAAACGTAAATTATGCCAGAAAATGTTTTCTGCATATCCGTCTTTTACTTTTATTGTTTCAACCAACCGGCACATAGATCTTATCTATAAGTTCCTGATATTCTTCCCGGGGATTACTCATAGCGGTAATACCTCCTCCGCTTTTATAGACCAGTTGTCCATTCTGGCTTTCAATAAACCGGATCATTACTCCGCTGTTCAGGCTCTTACCATCATACATGCCAAAAATTCCGGTATAGAAACCCCGATCATGTTTTTCTGCAGCGGCTATGATTTCAAGAGTTGCTTTTTTTGGAGCTCCACTGATGGATCCTGCCGGAAGCATACTCGTTATGATATCCCCCAGGTTCTCTTTGTAATCCACTGGTAAATCCCCCGAAATAACTGAACTCATCTGTAAAAGTTGTTTTCCGGATGTATTTATTTTTTCAATGTAGCGATATTTTTCCACCTTTACATCTGTTGCTACCCGGCTCAGGTCGTTACGAAGAAGATCAACTATGGTAGCATGTTCAGCGGTTTCTTTTTCATTTTGTAACAAGAGCTCTGTGGCATTTTCAAGCGAAGCGTCTATTGTTCCTTTCATAGGAAAAGTACGGATTTTACCTTCAGAAATTTTTACAAAACTTTCGGGGGAGAATACAAGGAACCGGTCTTTATACAAAAGCTTGTAGCGTGCAACCGACCGATAAAATAGTTCAGTCAGATTCAGGTTAGTTTCGATGGGAGTAGAGAATGTAAGATTTACCAGGTATGAATTGCCTTTGTGAATCTCACTCTTAACAAAACTAAACGATTTAAGATAATCAGGGTAGGGAGGAGGATATTTTTTTAAACGAATTTCACCTGAATTAATTGATTTGGAAGAATTGGAAATACCTTCAATTTCGAAAAAAATTTCCTGAGCTGCACATTCTTCAGTTGGGATAAGGGCTGCAAAACTCAGATTGTAATTGATTATAAATAGAAAGGGCTCACCTTTTCCGGACATCCGGTTCATCTGATCTTTAAAATCATTCAGGTTACTGTTTTCCATTCTTTATACAAAGGGAAAATCTAACTAATTAATTCTCAATTCCATGCCTGATTTAAAAAGTCTTATCATTACCAACTGATGGCAATGTTTTCTGAATCATCTGACTATCAAATTCACCAAGTATATTTTCTGCCTTTAAAAGCTCGTTAAGCATGTTTTTTCCTGAAAAAATTTTATCTGAAAAGAGTTTACGGTAATACTCAATTCCATTTTTCAGGTTTGAGGCAAATTCTTTGAAATATTCAACCTGTTTAGCTGTAAAAGGTTTTGCTGTCTCCTCCATCTTTGTTCTCAAATAATCACAATATAAGCCAAGTTCTTTTACAAACATGTGCGGACGATCTGTCCTTTTAATGATGTTGGTACGACCATAAATATGATCGGTCATTCTTTGCAGTGAAACAATTTCAGAAAAGTAAGCAGCATTAGGTCCCGGACAAACAGCAACAGCTTTTCCTTCAATTTTTGTATCCATTTTATTTATAAGTAAAACGGATGTACCCAGGCCGTTACAAATACATGATTTATCTGTGATAGCGTCAAATTCGGCTTTGAAAGTTTGTGGGTCTTCGTGTTTTGCTTCGAGTTCCTTGATTTTTTTTCTCTGGTAAATACGTGAAGCAAGACAAAGAGCCTTGTTCCCATATTCTTTACTGAGTGTGGCATATTTTTTTATACATGGAGCTCCGGGTTTATCCAGTTCAATTCGTTTTTGCTTTTCAATATCCAGAGTATTATTCCTGAGTGAATTAAAAGGAACACCTAAAGGGGAAATATTGCTTATATACAGATCCTTTTCGGTGGCTTTGGAAAGGAGATTAAGAGTGTAGTCATCAATATTACATATTTCAGGTACCATCATAAAAGGTGTCCCCCAGCCAACAGAATCGAGATTGTATTCTTTAATCAGAAAGTTATGTTCCTCTGATGTTCCCACGCCTCCCTGAGCCGTAAGTTTTATATTTGGAACTGTTAAAGGAACTATTTTATTTTTTTCTTTAAGAGCTGCTGTATATATCCCGAAAAGAGTGTTTTTCAATAATTGTCTGTTATCCCTGAATTCAGCAAGAATGGGGCCCATCAGAAATCCCTGGGTTGCAAAAGCATGTCCGCCACAATTTAATCCCGACTCTATACGGTATTCAGATATCCAAAGCCCTTTTTTTGCGAGAAATTTTCCCTGAATGAAGGCCGAACGGTAATCACTGACCTTAAGGATGATTTTTTTCTTCATTTCACCGTCTTTGTTTGGAAAAAAGTCGTTGAAATTCTCAAAATAGCTGTAAAGTCTTGGATTCATTCCGGCCGAAAGAACAATGCCGGATTCAAGGTTGCTTTGGGCAAATCCCCTGAGAGCAGCGTGAGCATCGTTGTATTCGGTCGGAAGCATTTCTTCGCCTTTATAATTCTCTTTATCGAGTTTTGTCATGATATTCACATCAATACTTCCGACACTGAGGTTTTTACTCAGCCAGTTGCGCATTTCCGGGAGTTTGTGACTTTTTACGAATTGATCAAATCTACCCTTAATCTCTGTTGAATCGGGCAGCATATTGAAATACTTTTCGAGTTCTTCCCCTTTCTTAAGAATAGAATTCTTTAATTCTTCAAACTTTTGCTTCACGATGGTATCCATCAAATTAAGATAAGCAGTAATTCGCTTAGCCCTGAAATCATCAATTTTATCACTGATCTCCTGGAAAGGCATTCCGAGTTTGAGACTGTGGAATTCCCTCATTCTCTCGATAAGCATGTCATCCACAAGTGAGATAACTGAAGATATCCCATATTGCGCTACTTTCATCGGGGTGTCGATGGTATATCCAATTCCCATGACAGGAATATGAAATGTATGTTGTTGAATAGTGTTCATGTTTAAGAAAATTTTAACCAATTCAAATTCGGGGCACAAGATACTACCTTCTTTCGTTTTTTGCACCGTTTTTCTTCTTACTTTTTTTCATTCGGGGGATTTCATTCCAGTCCTGTTTTTTGATATCAGGTTTGGAAATCTCTACCTGTAAGGGTATGCTGTTATATTCAGAATTACTGAAGGAATTAATAATATCATTTTCATGACGGCTGTCGACTTCAAAAAACGAAAAACTTTTAAGTATGTCTATTTTACCAATCTCAATATTACGTTTTCGGGTTTGTTCGTTAATGAGAGTGATCATACGTCCCGGATTCATACTGTCACGGGAACCCACATTAATGAAAAACCTTGAGAATTGTGCTTTTCCTGTATAATTCTGAACCTCAGCATTGGACTTGCTTTTTCTTTCATCACGGGAATGATCTTTGGATCTGCTTCTTCTGCCTTCCTGGAAATCATCACGCGATCTGCTTCTTCTACCATCCCTTGAAAAACCGCGATTTTCCTGACTGTAAATATCTCTGTCGGATTGATATACATTCAGGTCCGGCGCATTCTTATAATACTCAAGAAAACGGTTGAACTCAAGTGAAACCAGTCGTTTAATAAGGTTTTCGCGATCGAGCCATTCCAGTTTTTTATATATTACCGGAAGATATTGTTCAATGCGGTTTTCATCAACTTCAATATTTTCGAATTTATCTATAAGATTAAAGAGCTGTTTCTCGCAGATGTCTTTTCCAAGTGGTACCGGCTTTTTGGTAAATTTCTTGCCTATAATTCTTTCAAGCTCCTGAATTTTTCTGTTCTCACGCGTATGAACAATAGCAATAGATGTGCCATTTTTACTCGCTCTGCCGGTTCTGCCACTACGGTGTATGTAAAGGTCCAGTTCATCAGGAAGGTTGAAGTTGATTATATGAGTAAGGTCAGTAACATCAAGTCCGCGTGCTGCAACATCAGTTGCGACAAGCATCTGAAGGTGACGAAGTCTGAAACGGTTCATGACATGATCGCGCTGTTGCTGAGACAAATCCCCGTGAAGTGAATCGGCATCATAGCCGTCCGCAATAAGTTTTTCCGCAACTTCTTTAGTTTCCTGGCGGGTGCGGCAAAATACAATTCCGTAAATGTTGGGATTTATATCCACAATCCTCTTTAAGGCTGCATAACGATCTTTTGCATGGACCATATAATATTCGTGTTGAACATTATCAGCACCTGAGTTCTTCTTACCGACAGAAATTTCTTCAGTATTGTGCATGTATTTTCTGGCCATAACGGAAATCTCTTTGGGCATGGTTGCAGAAAAAAGCAAAGTTTGTTTTTCTTTTGGTGTCTCTGCCATGATGGTTTCCAGGTCATCTTTAAAACCCATGTTCAGCATTTCATCGGCTTCATCGAGTACAAGCCATTTGATATCATTAATTTTCAGAACTTTTCTATTTATCAGGTCAATTGCGCGTCCTGGTGTTCCGACCACAATCTGACACCCGTCTTTAAGAGAGCGTATTTGTTTTGAAATGTCAGCTCCTCCATAAACTGCTGTAGAACGGAAACCTTTGAGATACTTTGAGTAATTATCGAGATCTTTCGTAATCTGTATACATAGTTCACGGGTAGGACAAAGCACGAGGGCTTCAACTTTTTTCGATCCTATATTGGTGAGATGAATCAGCGGAAGACCATAAGCCGCAGTTTTTCCAGTACCTGTCTGGGCCAGGGCTATCATGTCGTCGCCCCCGTTAAGCAGGGAAGGGATGGTTTTCTCTTGTATTGGTGTGGGTTGTTCGAATCCCATTTCTTCAACAGCTTTCAGTAATTCCTCACGGATACCGGTTTCTTTAAATGTAAGCATTATAATTTTTTGTTATTGACCCGGAGTTGTATGTATTTTTTGACGGCAGGTCGCTGAGTAAATAATAATTTACCAGGATGAGAATTTAGTAAAAAACAATAAGGTAATTCAACGCAAATACTTCCTTGTAAACAGTTTGCAAAGTTAATGTTATTTTTATGAAATACAAAAGGAATAAAAAAAGCCCCGCGTTAGCGGGGCTTCAAGATTAAAATCTCAATAATAAGTACTTAAACTATGACAGTTTAACGTTTACTGCATTTAATCCTTTTTTGCCTTCTTGCAGATCGAAAGTTACTTTGTCGTTTTCTCTGATTTCGTCTACAACTCCAGAAACATGAACAAAGTATTCTTCTTCAGTTTCTGTGTCTTTAATGAATCCATAACCTTTGGAGTCATTGAAAAATTTTACAATTCCTTCTTTCATTATAATATAATTTTAAAAAATAATAGGCAAATCTACGCTTTAAATCTGACTTATACTAATATTTTCCAATTTAAAACTAAAAGACAGACAAATTAAATATAT